>JABDOO010000113.1 GCA_013043295.1 Candidatus Nitrosopumilus sp. | reverse complement strand
TTATTGCAATATGTGAAAATTGATACTGTGTGTTCTTTTCATTTAAGAGTGGGATCAAATCTGGCCGTCTCTTATATGCTAGAAGATCACCGCTTTCTCCAATTACCCCAACAAATCTAATGAACGGACTAATTGTAGCAATGGTATCACAGATTTTCATAAAGTCTTTTTTTGACAACTAATTTGAGGTGTAAAAAGATGATATTTTAATCATTGTCGATACATTGGGAGATTTATCATGAATTCAATATAGAAAAACTGGTTTTGGCCTTCAAAATATGGCTATTTTTAACCATTCATCATATTTTATGATTGTACAATTTACATAATATTTTGTGTTCGTAACATGTGTTACATACTATCCATTACAAGATACTACAAAATAATACATTATATGAAAATCCTCGTAGTTGATGACAATGTCGATATTACAGGCATGTTTTCAAAATATCTCACTTTAAAGGGCTATGAGTGCGCAATTTCTAATACCGGCCAAAATGCTCTAAACATGATAAAAAATCAGTCTTTTGACTATGTGATTTTAGATATGTCTATGCCAGAATTTGGAGGATTAGATGTGATAAAATCCTTGGAAAATGAAGATTTGCTAAAAAATAATAAAATAATTATTTTGACTGCATCATCTGTTTCAAATGTTGATATTGAAAATATTACAAAGAAGGAAGGGATTACCACTTTTCTAAAGAAACCAGTTCAATTAAGTGAATTACTTCAGGTGCTCGCAAACTAATTTGGGTTTTAGCATAATGGATTTATTAAGTGATGTAATATATGAAACGAAAATTTAAACTCAATAATAATTTCATTGCTAATAGCATTCAAAATAAAATACTAGTCCCAATGTTACTTTTATCATTAGTTCCAACTTTTATTTTTGGCATGATTTTTTTAAATAATGAAATTGCTAATTTAGATGGAAAAGATACGTTAGAAAATATCTATTCCGACATAATCTTTTTTTCAATGATAATGGCATCTACTTTAATTCTGATTATAGTTTTTTCACATTTAGTTGCTAAAGGAATTCAAAATCCAATTTTAGAATTAAAAAAAGCATTTAAGGAATTTAATGGTGGTAAATATGACTATATAATTAAAATTAAAGGTCATGATGAAGTTTCTGATTTAACACAATCTTTTCAAACTTTTCAAGAATATTTTATTACAAATAATAAAATAAAAGATTTCTATCAAAAAGAATTAGAATTAAAATTAAATGAACTTAAAAAAACTGATATCTTAAAAGATGAATTTTCATCAATGATAACACACGAGCTTAAAACTCCGTTAACTCCTATTCGTGGATACTGTGAAATGTTAAAAGAAAATAGTTTAGGTACATTAACCTCAGAACAATTAGAGTGTATTGAAACTATTGATTCAAATGCATTACATTTAGAAAAACTAATTGGGGATATTTTAGATGCCCAAAAATTAGATATGGGTCATATTGTTTTTAATAAAACTGAGTTTCATTTTGATTCTTTTATTTCTGAATTAACTAAAAATATTCAGCCTCTTGTAGATGGAAAAAATATACAACTAATAATTACCTCTTCTTCTGATCGTGTTATATTTTCTGATGAACAGAGATTGAGACAGATTTTTTATAATTTAATAAGAAATGCTATAGATTTTGTTCCTGAAATTAGCGGAGTTGTTGAATTAGGATTTAAGTCATCAAAAGATGATCACATTTTTTATGTGAAAGATAATGGATTGGGAATTCCTAAAGATAAACAATCTAACATTTTTAAAAAATTCTATCAGGTTGATACGGCTCAAACTCGAAAACACGGTGGCAGTGGTTTAGGTTTAGTAATTTGTAAGGGAATGGTTGAGGGTCTAGGCGGTAAAATATGGTTTGAAAGTGGTCATGAACAAGGAACTATATTTTATTTCAGTTTGCCAAAAATTTTGCCTGTTGCCAACGAGGTAAAATAATTGGACCAAACCTTTCAAAAATATCTAATGTGTGGAGAATGTAAAAATGAATGATGATTTTGAATATATTGAGGATCTAAGTACAAAATTTTCTGAAAATATTATTGCTAATCAAAAACGTCTTAACAACATACGTACAAACCAATTTCTTGACATGACAAATGAAAATGGAAAGATAAATGTTAAAGAAGTAATAGAAATACGTCATGATTTTACTTTTAGAGAGACATCACAATTAGAACTACTCTCAAATGAAATGAATGATTTAGTGTTAAATCAAATTAAAAGTTTTGAAGAAGATGCTGTATTTAAAAATAAAGAATTAATGCAAAAGAAAATTCTCTTAGAAGAATTAGGAAAAGAGTATTCTAAACAACTATCTTATATTTCTGAATTATCTAATTCTGAAAATGATTTGCCACTTACTCCTTTAATTGTTCATATCGACATGCTTTTACAAAACCAAAATTTATCTGATAAACAAAAAAACCATTTAATTATAGCAAGACAAAATATTCTGTCTGGCTTAAATTTGGAATAATTGATTAATCAATTAAATTGAAAAGATATTGCTTTTATTTAGAATTGATGAAATTGTTTAACTAATATGATGTTTCTAATTTGATATGGATTCGACTGACTATTGTAAACAGATCCTATCAATTAATCCAAAAATTCGCTATGTTGGAATTTACCTTAAATCTGAACTAACTAATTTAATCCGTGATGGTGTAATGCCAATTCTTACAGTTGATGAAACAATGAGTAGTATAAGGGCTGCAGTTATTCGTTGGGGCTCTAGAAAATCATTACAGCATAAACTTGGAATGCCTCATTTTGAGATGTCTCGATATGATAAAGTGTATAGAATTACGCTTTCTTTAGGGGAATCTAATTTGTTACTTGTAAGTACTGATGTTGATTGTGATATACTTGAAATTGAGTCTCAACTAGAAATTATTCAAAAAAAGATAATTGGAGAACTTGAAAATGAATAATTCTATTACCAACAGTTCTTTTTTCTTTGACTACGCGCTCCTACATTTCCTACAAAATAATTCCTAGAAGCATATTTTTTGAATAAAACCATCGTTTTCATTAAATAACGTCTAAAATTAGTTTGATTTGTGGATTTTACTGATCTATTTCCGTTTGCACCGGAAGTAGGATATCTCAGTTTATCATTGGTGAATTTCTTTG
>JABDOO010000107.1 GCA_013043295.1 Candidatus Nitrosopumilus sp. | reverse complement strand
AGATATTCCCTTAAAAGCAAATAGTAGAAATGATTAGTAGGATCTTAATACTAAATTAGAAAATATACTGTAATTGGAACTCTCACCAAACAACTAATCGTTGCTGGTCTTAAGATCCAATTATTTGTTTTTTAAAATTATTTTTTGGAAGAGCAATTGGAAATGTTGGCACTAGTAAATAATCTAAACTTCCTTTAATAATAAAATAATTTGCTCAAATAATTACCTATGAAAAAAAGAGTAACTGTAGCACTTGATGATGATCTACTACAAAAATTACATGAAAAACAGGCCAAATTAATCAAGAAATCATCAGAATCAGTAAGCTTCTCTAGAGTAGTAAATGAGACATTGCGTAAACATTTCAAATAATTTTATAATTATATATTTACTCAGGCTGAATGAAAGAAAAGGAAATGCTACAAAAATATTTTAAATTAACACTAATTGGAGTTACAAATGGTATCTAGATACCTCATAGGTATAGCTTCCATTGTGATTTTGTTTGTGGTAGGAATAACACTTGTTTCATACTCTGATTTATTTTCAGATTATTGGTTAGTAGGAATAGGGTTGATTGGATCCTCAATGGGTGTTGTTGCATTACTCATCTACATTAAGACACGCTCATAATTTTAAGTTCAAAAAAGTAGCACTTCTTATAGAATTAATAATAATCTATACAAATGAACGATGTAATTATCAGATCTTCTAATAGTAAAGATATCGCTGTAATACTTGGCTTATTATATGATCTTGGACGTCCAAAACCTAAAACCGATTATGATTTTGAGGAATATCGTAAATTAGTCACAAAATATGCCAAAGATTCAGACAAAATAATACTTGTTGCAGAAATTGATAATGTCAAAATTGTTGGAATGGCAAGTATAATATTTCTACCAAGACTAAATCAAACTACACTGGAGATGTATATCCCAGAATTAGTTGTTCATGAGAAACATCAAAATCAAGGAATAGGCAAAAAACTAATCAATTCTTGTATCGCTCTTGCAAAAGAGAAAAAATGTCATAGAATTAGATTGGAGTCTGGAAATCTGAGAAAAAACTCACATCAATTCTACACTCATTTAGGATTTGAACAATCTGCATATTCATTTACAAAGTATTTGGATATCTAATACTAGATTGTGAACTTTAGAAAAAAAAGAAAAAAAGTGTAGAGATTTACTTTACAGTAAATTCATCTACAAACTTTTCATAGTCATCTGTTGATGGGTTTACAGCTTCAACATTAACTAATCCACTTTGAATTAATGGGATGTGGATTCCATTTGCTGTTGAATGAATTTTTGCTGCTGTAAATGCCATCACAAATGTTCCTTGCTCATCAAAGACTGGTGTGTAATGTCCTCTTAGAATAATTCTAAAGGATTCACCTGAATCTAATGTACCGGTTCCATGAAGTTTGATTTTACCATTGATTGCTTTACCTTTTAATTCCAATGTTGCATGGTGTTCTGCTGCAGTAATTTCTGCATTAGATTTAACTTTCCATACGCCATTATCATTACGTATTGCTTTTCCATCAATAGCAATTTTTGCTTCATGTGCTTGACCTGCTATTACTGCCCAGCCACTTGTAGTTCCATCAAATTGAACTTGTGGTCTTACTTCAGTAACAATAGGAGGTTCTACTGCAACACTTGTGGAAATGTTAGCATCTGTAGATACTCCTGCTACATCAGTAGTTGTGGCAATGTTACCATTTGCATCTACGGCTAATGCCATAGGTGAGAAGGCAACTGCCATTATTGCAGCTAGTGCAATCATAGCGGGTAACGTTTGTTTTGTTTTCATTGAAAACCAGACGAGAAATTGAATTTAAAGACTTGTTAACAATTGTAAGGTAACAATGTTACCTTGTCTTTATCTGATGAAAATGATTTAATGATTCATTGACCCAGGTTTGTAAGGGTATTTGTGGCCAGAAAAAAGCAATTTCAATGCCAAATAATTTACGATATAAATCTGGACAGAAAAGATGCGGTACATGTGATTGCTATTTTTATACTGAAGAAATTAACTGTCCATGCTGTGCAACTCGACTTAGAACAAAACCAAGAAGTAAAAGAATATGGGAACAGTAATGTTCTAATCTATTATAATTCTAAAGAGGGGGATTAATCTGGCGCGTGAATATAGAGACCGAATTTACATTAGAAAAGATATTTTACTAAAACTGTATGAATACGGTGAGCTAAATCAAAGTAAATTGATGAGTATTTGTGGCCTGAATAACGCAAAACACAAGGGAATTTTAGATGATATGATTGAGAAGGGAATTTTAACTTTAGAAAAAGAACCATGGGGAAATAAACTGATTTTAAAATACAAGATTTCTGAAAAAGGTGTTCGTATTATGAAAGAAGTTTTGGATCCATATGAGGAGTTATTCCCAAGGGAGGACAAAAATGACAAGTAACTTTGTTACTCAAGCGTTTTTAATGAAAAATTGGAGATTTACTCATGACTGATTCGGGAAATGGTTCTGAAAAACGGGAAAATATCTTTGAAATTCTAGATGGAATTATGTTTCAGATGGGAAATACAAAAAAAATCTTTATGATAATGATTTTGACAACTTTGATTTTACCTCCATTAGCTTTGCTTGTGATGACAAGTGTATTTGATTCTCCATTTGATGAAAAACTAGAGCTTCGATTACAAAACCATTTGAATAATGGTGACATCACTGAAGAAGAATATGAAAATATTAAATCTAAAGTGATAGATCGTGGACGAACAAATTTATTTTTAAATCCACCACAGCTAATTATTTTTGCAATATCTCTTGTGTGGTTAGGCATAGGAGTTAGACAATGGCTAGTTTTATCAAAATGGGATAAAAAATATGCACGCTTTAAAGCAAGACAAGCAGATATTGACAAGAAATTATCTGATGACTCTACAGATGATTAATAGTAGGAACTTTTAATTATTTATCATTGTAAATATTTTTTTAATCTGAATTTACAAATTGATACAGTAACATTGTTCCCTAACATAGTTACAAAACTGTTTTAAATCACAAAATTTGTTTGTCCTCATGATGAAAACAGTATATGCAATCTCTTTGATTTTAGTTCTAGTTACAGGATTTTCTAGTTCATCATTAAGTATTGCATTTGCTGATAGTCATACTGACACCTCTAAAGATGCAAATTCAGTATC
>JABDOO010000089.1 GCA_013043295.1 Candidatus Nitrosopumilus sp. | reverse complement strand
TTGTATGTAGCTTCATTGTTGTATCTGTCTACATAGCTTTGTGGATCTTTGGTTTCATCAACAAATGATGCTATTCCTAATTCTTTTGGCTCCTCTGGTGGTTCCGGAGTTTTTGGTTCTTCTTTTGGTTCTTTTACTGGTTCTTCATAGGCTTGCTTTACAGTAATCTTGATAGATTCTTTATCTTCTTGACTTCCATGAGTTACGATAACATCAAAATTGTAATGTACATCTTGAATATTACCTTGTGATTTAGATGGTGTCCAAACAAATTTTCCAGTACTTGCATCAATTGTAGCACCAGTAGGTTCATTCTTTAAACTAAAAACTGGATCTTTAATTGAACTATCAGTAATACTTGCTGTAAATGTAATTGTTTTTTCTACATCGACAATTTTATCTGAAATTGTATTTAATTGTAAAATTGCATCTGGAACTTCAAACACTTTATCTCCATCAAACTCTAGTTTTATTGTAAAGCCTTCACTTTCTTTTTGTGTATCTATAAACCCAGTTGCATTATAGATTCCTTCACTCTTGAAGAAATTTGTTACTTGTCTTGGAATAACTGAAAATTCACCATCATCTGGAGATGGATCTGATAACATCCCTTCAAAATTACCATTACTATCACGAATTATAACAAAAACAGTGTCCGTTCCATTTTGGGTTCCAATGAATGTTATATTTTCATCTTCAGTGTAAAAGCTCTTTTCAAGAGTCATTGATGTGACTATTGCATAAGCTGGAGTTAACATTAAGAAAAATAATGAAAATACTGCCAAAATTCCTATTTGGGCCCTCACAACTCTGATTTTGATAGTTTGGCTTTTAAAAAATACGACTAATTTGTTCTATAGATTTGAGAATAATTATTCACCAATTTTACAGATCAAGTAAGAATCTCATATAGACACCTTCATCCTGTCTAATCTCCATATCATAAAATGTTGGGGCTTTGATCTCCACTTTGAAATTATGCTTTTTGACATCTAATGGTTCCCCATATGCTATTGCACTAATTTCATATCCGTCCTTTTCTTTGATATCAAATTCTATCCTTCTAATTGCAAATCCTTCGGTAATTAGAATAAAAGGAATTTCTTCTAACCAACTAAACAAAAGATAACGAATATCTTTTCCACTAGCTGAAAATTTCATTTGATCTTTCTCTTCAACTTTGTCTTGGTCTAGTGTTAGATTAATTTCTGCATCTGCTGCAACTGCAAATGCTTCTTTGAGGTCTTTTGCAGTGACCTCGATAATGGCATCAGTTGCATGATCTAAAAACTTGTAACTCAATTGAACATTTGTAATATATCTAATTATTAATTTAGGTGGTCTTTGCCTCTTTGTCCATCTCTATTATTCCAAAAATATTGCCTTCAGTATCAGAACACTGTGCAAACCAACCGATTCCTGGAATTGGCATCTTTTGAGTGATTAACTGCCCTCCATTATCAGCTATTTTTTTTGTAAACTCATCAACTGATGGAACAGTAATGGTATTTGTGATTCCCATCTGACCTGGCATTCTTTTTGCCAACCCTCCGTTAATACCTGGTTCTTCTTTTCCAGTATCTGCCATATAGTATTCCATTGGTCCATCCCATTTGTCAAACTTCCAATCAAAAACATCTTTGTAAAATTTTTGTGCTCTCTCAAGATCGTCTGCTGGAATATCAAACCACGAAACTCTTGGCATGATAAGTTTAGTTTTTTAAAATATATAAAAATGAGCTTATATTTTTGAAAAATTCATTATTTTAAAATTAGATTGCAATGTTATCTTTTTGATGAAAGCTACCTATTTTGATGGAAAAAACATGAAGTATGATGAAAATTATCCTGATCCAAAACTTGGAGAGGCATTAGTTAGAGTCAATTTGGCTGGAATCTGTGGTACAGACTTGGAAATTTTAGATGGATACATGGCGTATAATGGAATTATAGGCCACGAATTTGTGGGAATCGTAGAAAAATCTGAGAACCCTGAATTAATTGGAAAACGTGTTGTAGGTGAGATAAATGCAGGATGTGGAGAATGTGATTTTTGTGAAAAGGGATTAGATAGACATTGTCCTAATAGGACTGTACTTGGAATTTTAAAACGAGATGGTGCTTTTGCAGAATTTCTTTCACTACCTGAAAAAAATCTACATGTTATTCCTGATTCAATTACCGATGAACAAGCAGTATTTGTTGAACCACTAGCTGCTGCGTTTGAAATTAAAGAACAGGTATCATTACAACCTGAATGGAGTGTTGCAGTTGTTGGTGATGGAAGATTAGCGCAATTGATTATACAAGTTCTAAAACTAACCTGCCCAAATTTAACATGCTTTGGAAGGCATAAAAGTAAATTATCTAGCCTGATAAATATTGGTGTCAAAATAAAAATTGGTATTGAATCATCAGACGAGCACTCCTTTGATTTGGTAATAGAAGCAACGGGAAGTAATTCTGGATTTGCAGATACTATGAAATTGATAAAACCACGTGGAACGGTAGTTTTAAAATCAACAATAGCATCAAGGGAAAATCTTGACCTGACGCCAACAGTAGTTAATGAAATAACGTTGGTTGGATCAAGATGTGGATTGTTCAAGCCTGCAATAGATGCGTTATCTACAGGAGTTGTTTCAGTAGATTCTATGATTGATTCTACATATCCTTTGGAGAAATTCTCTGATGCAATTAACTATGCAAAGAAACCTGAAACTCTTAAGGTATTTTTAAAACCCTAAAACCCATTAGAAATTTTTAAAATCACTTTGAAGTTAATTCTGCACTACCAAACAAAACACTAAACGCTTTACACCAAATTAGTACGTTATTGTATTTATTGAGATCAACATTATCTGGAATGTTATAATTTTGATTTCCTTTGTTTGCTTTGAGTTGGCCAAGATTGATAAATTCTGTTGCTTTATCATCAGTTGATAAGTATACATACAAATCAGGACCATTAGTTGATTTAAAATTCTCTAATCTTAGAATATTTGATTCATTTTCTAATGGGATTGTATATGCTTCACCCTGTGCATCATGAATTCCATCACCAACTCCTACAAATGTTCCAACATATGACATTGGAATAGTTTCTTCCATCATAGTTTCTTCCATCATAGTTTCTTCCATCATAGTTTCTTCCATCATAGTTTCTTCCATCATAGTTTCTTCCATCATAGTTTCTTCCATCATAGTTTCTTCCATCATAG
>JABDOO010000066.1 GCA_013043295.1 Candidatus Nitrosopumilus sp. | reverse complement strand
TTGCGGTACTGAGTGCATTTGGCATTGGTCTGTTCCAGGGAATTATACTTGGAAGAGCTATAATGGTAAGATTTCCTCGTTTACAAAATCATGTTAAAACTGTGTCAATTACGATGTTTATTTTATTTTTAATAAATGCTATATTGAGTGTTCCACGTTTTGCTTCTCCTGAAAAAATTACCCTTTCAACTTTATCTGCAAACAGCCCTGGTGAATTAGCATCAGCACTCTTTTTGATATTTGGAATGAATACTGGATTTCTAACTGTACTTGCAATTACTGTGACTGTGATGAGCTTTGTTGTTTTGAAATTCACAAATCTTAATGGAGTTACGAAAGGTTTTGTTTTCTTCTTTAGTGCTTTATTGTTGATATTGACTGCTGTCAGTAGATTTACTGATCTCACCCCTAGCACTTTTGAAGTTTTGTTGTATTTTCTCTATCAATTAGGAATTACAATTGGTATTTTGATTGGCACTATAAGGAAAATCAAACCTAAAGTTTGATTTAAAATAATTTCAAACGTTTAAATCGGATTATTATTGTCATAAAATTGACATCGAATTCAAACCGTTCGGGGAACAAGCTGGCAGTCCATGCGTTGGACTGTCAGCCCCATTATTCTAAAATTAGTTCAATGAAGAGAGCACTTTAACTTGATTTTTGACATAATCAAATCCTTCTTGCCAGAATTTTGGACTGCTTATATCAAATCCATGTTCTGAGAGAAGTTTTTCAGGTTTTTTGGAGCCACCTGCTGCAAGAATTTTGATATAAGATGGAACAAAGTCTTTGCCTTCTTTTTTGTATCTTTGAAATAGTGACAATGCAAGTAAATTACCAAAAGAATATGCATAACAGTAAAACGGTGTGTGGTAAAAATGTGGAATACAACTCCACTCTATTGCAAAATCATCAGATAATGTAACTGAATTCCCAAATTGCACTTTGAGATTTTGTAAATATGTTTTTGATATTTCATCAATGGTGGTTCCTTCCCCAATTTGCTTATGGGCATCTACTTCGAAGATTGTGAAAAATGATTGCCTCAGAATAGTAGCATACAAATCATCAATTTTTTCAGATAACATGATCTTTTTTTCATCATCTGAAATCTTACTTGAAATATTATCATACAACAGTAATTCTGAAAAAGTTGATGCAGTTTCAGCCAATGGAAGAGGTGCATCCTGAACAAGAATTGATCTATCTTGAGCCGCTTGACTGTGAACTGCATGGCCCAACTCATGGGCTAAAGTAAAAACATCCCTAGATTTGCCTGTAAAATTTACCAGAACGTATGGAGTAATTTTTGGTGAAAGTGTACTGCAAAAGGCCCCATCTCGTTTACCTTGTCTTATCTCTGAATCAATATGGTTTTGATTGAATACTTTTTTGGCATACTCCTCTAGCGTACTGCTGAATTTCCCTAGTGATTCAAAAACTAATTTTACTGATTTATCGTAAGAATAATTTTTTTCCTTGATATTTGCCGTTGCAGGAGCATACAAATCATATCTTCTCAATTTTTTCATTTTTAGCATCTTTGCTTTTTGAATGAAAAATTTCTGGAAAACTGGTGAATTCTTTTTACAAACTGAGAGTAGGGAATCAATTGTTTTATCATCTACATCATTTCCAATGTTTCTCATAGAAATTGGGGATTTGTATCCACGAATTTCAATTCCTTCATCTTTCCAATTATGAACAATGTTTTGGTAAATCTCCCCCACTACTCCTTTATTTTCAAAATATTTTGATAGAATTGTTTTATATGCTGTCTCTCTAATTTTTGGATTTGTACTTCTAACATAATTAGTAAGTTCTTCTCTGGTCATGACTTTTGTTTTACTTCCAACTTTCATTTTATACTCAAAGGAATTAGTAATCTTGTCATACAGTTTTACTAGCGCAGATATTCCTGTAACATCAAGTGTGTTTATGATTCGCTCTTCGGGCTCACTGAGTGCATATTTTGCAAATAATCTTTTATGAGAAAGGTATTCTGTTAATTCTCCTGCATCCTTCATGAGTCTTTTTGCATTTTTGTTATCTACTTGTGTCTTCCACCACAAATCAAAAAATAAAATTTTGTTTGAAATTTCTGAGCCAAGCTTTGACATTTTTGTCATTAATGATGTGGCTTCATCTGACTGTGTATCTGAAGAATATGCAAGAGATGCATAACCTCCAACTTTACTCATGTTTTCAGAAATCTCTTC
>JABDOO010000031.1 GCA_013043295.1 Candidatus Nitrosopumilus sp. | reverse complement strand
TGATAATCCCGTGCCTAACGAGCCTCCACAGAATTCCACTCCAGGGCATTTAAGATCTGGGTGTCCCTGTAGCTTACTACCAAACTTTCGTAGTGTTTCAATTTCAGATTCTGGAAAATATCCTGCAACAGCCATGTTAGAAAATAAACCAGGAGCAGCATGTCCTTTTGATAAAACTAATCGATCCCTATCCTCCCATTGAGGATTTTTAGGATCATATTTCAGATATTTGTTAAACAAACACCCTAAAATTTCAGCCATAGAAAATGAGCCACCAGGATGACCAGAACCAGCAGCATTAGTTCCTTTAATAACTAATTTACGAGCTCGCAAAACATTTTTCTTGATTTGATAGTAGTTAAGCCCCATCTGCAACGTTATCCCCTCAAATTGAATAAAAATCTACTTCTAAAAAAACTGAAAAACCTAAAGCGCCACTAGACATATGATCTTAAATTACAAATTTAGCAATCATGATGTTAGGGAAAATTCTACTTTATCTAACATGAATTTCAGAAATTCAGATAGTGGTTTTTTGTGAGAATGCTTTGTATTCCATTCCTTCACAAGAGAATCATAAAACTTCCATTCATGTTCATCTTTTTTGAGATGATTGACCATCATTTTTTCAAATTCTGCAAGATCCCAATCCACAGGGCACATTATGTTGGCCATTTGAATTAATTTCCCGTTTTTCATTGCAAATGGATATGATTTGCAAACTCCTGGCTTAAAATCATTAACTGTACATCTAAAGACATCTTTAGATTCCTCAAGAAATTCACATCCGCCATTTTTTTGTTTTAATGCAAGATCTATCAAGCCCTCTTTCACCTTAATCCCAAGCGAATAGTCCTTTGCACCATAAATTTCTAAAAAAGTCTCAGGAGCTAAATTCAAACCTAGTGAAAGGCGATAAACGTCATGTGCATTTACAAATATCACATATTCTTTACAGCAATCTGTATGACATGATACACATGGGAAATCCCCAGTCTTAGATTGATCAGAATTATGATTTTCTTGTAATGTTTCCATAAATCTTTAGAACGAATTTCAAGTATATAGTTTGTAAAATTTTAATTTGATCGTTACAGAGTATTAGTATGAAAATTAAAGAGAAATTACCAATTGTATTATTTGATAACCAATGTTATTTGTGCATAAAATTTGCAAAAATTGTAGATTTTTTTGCCAGAGGTAAAATTTCAATCATAGGACATTATTCAGAATCTGGGGAAAAGATTAGAAATGAGATTTTAGATGAATCAGCTTTGGATATGTTTTGGTATATCGATAAAAAAAGAGCATATGGAGGCAGGGCAGCTTTATTTCCATTAGTAAAATCAATCATCACAACTAAAGCAACAAAGACATCACAAACCAAATTTGATGCAGAATGTCAACAAGATTGTAAAACGGTTAAAGCAGTTTTTGTAAGATCAACTAGTCTAATTACAAATAGTAAGATAATAGATCTAAAGTAAATCTAAATAATACTTTAAAAAATACAATTTTACAGTGAAAATAAAAACTGAAAACTCTGCAAAAAAGAAGACCAGTTTATTATGTGGATTTGTATTAGAAGGCAGCAACAAAGTTCTAGGATTGCCAAAATTTGATACAAAAACGACTGCATCAATTAATCAAACAATCAAAGACATGGAAGGAAAATTAGGAAAAATAAACATTATTCCGCTTCCAGGCAAAAATCCTGTTCAAAGAATAATACTTGCAGGATTAGGAAAGAAAGAGAATTTAACAAAAGATACAATTAGATTTGTTTCTGGAAAAATTGCTCAAAAAGCAAGAGAGTTAAAATTAAAAGAGTTCTCAATCATTTCACCTCCCAGTTTTGTAAATGAACCAATTTCGTCAATTTCTCAAATAATTGAAGGAACTAAAATGGCGCTTTACAAATTTGATAAATTCAAAGCCGAAAAAGCAGACACCTCTCCAGATCTTAGAATCATAGTTTCAAAATCAAATAAAATTACTAAAGCTATCAGGGCATCTGAAATTATAGCAGATGGAGCAATATTTACAAAAAGTATTGCAAACTTACCTCCAAACGAATGCACTCCGACAACATTAGCTAATTTTGCAAAGACCATTTCTCAAAAAAATAAGATGAAATGTAAAATTATCTCAGAGCCTGAATTAAAGAAGAAAGGTTTTGGTGGTATTTCAGCAGTAGGGCAAGGGAGTAAAAATCAACCAAAGTTAATTATTTTAGAGCATAATCATGGGTCCAAAAATGAGAAACCAATTGTTCTGGTAGGTAAAGCTGTTACCTTTGATACTGGTGGCATTTCATTAAAGCCAGGAGCTGCAATGGATGAAATGAAATTTGACAAGTGTGGTGGGTGTACAGTTCTAGGAATTATGAAAGCAGTTTCTGAGTTAAAACTTCCAATAAACGTGATTGGTATTATTCCTTCAGTAGAAAATATGCCTGATGGAGAGTCCTATAGACCAGGAGATATCATAAAGTTGTACAGTGGAAAAACTGCAGAAATTCTAAATACAGATGCAGAGGGTCGATTAATTTTAGCTGATGCATTATCTTATGGAGAAAAGAATTATTCACCAAAGGCAATTATTGATTTTGCAACATTGACAGGAGCATGTATTGTAGCACTTGGAACTAATGTGGCAGCAATAGTATCAAATGATGAAAAACTAAAAAAGAAAATTAATGATTCCTCTAAAAGAACTACAGAAGAGGTTTGGGAGCTTCCACTAAATCAAGACTATATGGACATGATAAAGTCTGATGTTGCAGATATGAAAAATGTTGGAATTGGAAGAGCAGCTGGAACCATTACTGCTGCTGCATTTTTAAAAAATGCAATTGAAAAAACGCCTTGGATACATTTTGATATTGCAGGTGTTGCATGGACACAGGGAGCTACAAAAGAGAAATCATACAACCCAAAAGGTGCAACAGGTTTTGGTGTAAGATTAATTTTGGATTATTTACAAAATTTATAGAATCAGTATCCTCTACTATTTCTATCTGGAGTACCTACATTTGGATTTCTCCAACCATGTTTTTCCATCATGTGGTTTAGTAAACGAATATCATTATCACATATTTCTCCACAAACACTACAATTTGGCATTTAATTCACATCAATCAAATTAATTCAATATTAAAAGATTGGTTGAAAAGTAGAAAATGCCAGCACCGTTGCTTCCCAAGAGCTCTCGCATCTTAGTAGCACAACAGCGACATTAGGTTTGACTTCCAAGTTCGGAACGGGATTGGGTCGCACCCTAACGCTATGGCCGGCTTGAAATTTAATGTCAAATTCTCATCTATTAACGTAACGCCAGATTTGAGATATGCTCAAAATAGGTATAAAGCAAAGAAAATACCCGATTAGGACATGACCCATAGAGTAGCAGTTCTAGATCAGGATCTATGCCAGCCACAAAAATGTGGTTTAGAGTGCATAAAGTATTGTCCAGTCAATAAATCAGGTGCAGAGTGTGTTACGATTAATGAAGAATCAAAGAAAGCCCAGATAGATGAGGATATTTGTAATGGATGTGGAATTTGTGTCAAAGTTTGCCCATTTGATGCAATAACGATAGTTAATCTTGCCAGTGAACTTGCTACAGATAAAATACACCAATATGGGATGAACTCATTTAGACTCTACAAATTACCCACACCAAAAAAAGGTGAAGTTGTTGGTCTATTGGGAAGAAATGGAATGGGGAAAAGTACAGTTGTAAATATTCTATCAGGAAATCTTAAACCAAATTTGGGAAGATATGAAAATCCACCTGAATGGGATGAAATTTTAAAACATTATAGTGGAACAGAGCTTAAACAGCACTTTGAAAAGATTGAAAGAAAAGAAATTCGTGCATCAATTAAACCACAACAAGTACATCATATTGCTCAAGCATTCAAGGGAACAGGAAAAGAGCTATTAGACAAATACGATGAACGGGGAGTAACAAGAGATCTGATTAAGGAATTAGGATTAGAAAATTCTATGGAGCAGAGTTTAGATGAATTAAGTGGTGGAGAATTACAAAGGATTGCAGTAGCTGCTGCTGCATCAAAAGATACAGAGTTTTATTTTTTTGACGAGCCATCTTCATACAACGATGTTTTTCAAAGAACAGGTGTTGCAAGAGTAATCCAAAACTTGGCAAAGATTGGTAAAAGCGTAATGGTAGTTGAACATGATCTGACACTATTAGATTTTCTAAGTGATTATATCGAAGTATTATACGGCGAACCTACTGCATATGGTATTGTTTCAAATATTTTATCTACAAAAGTTGGAATCAACGTATTCCTTGATGGCTACTTACCAAATGAAAATGTAAGATTCAGAGATAAAAAATTCTCTTTTGATGTATCTTCATCAGTTACTGATATTTTTCAAGCAGATAGCGATATACTCACATATCCTAAACTAGAGAAAAAATACCCTTCATTTTCAGTAACTATTGAGCCTGGAAGAGTAAGAAAGGGTGAAGTTTTAGGAATAATGGGTGCTAATGCACTTGGCAAAACAACAATGATGAAGATGATTGCAGGTGTTGAAAAACCAGATGCAGGGAGTATTGATAAAAAAATAAAGATTGCATACAAGCCACAATATCTTCAAAATGATCTTGATGTTGAAGTAGTATCAATTCTAGACAAAGCAAATGGAAATCCAGTAGAGGGGAGCATGGAAGAAGAGCAAATACTGGATCCATTAAAAATTAAAAAATTATACAACAAATCAATCAAAAATCTTTCTGGAGGGGAATTGCAAAAAGTAGCTGTTGCATCATGTCTATTACAAAAAGTTGATTTGTATGCATTGGATGAGCCTTCAGCATTTTTAGATGTGGAAGATAGGATTGCAGTTGCAAAGTTTTTACAAAAGTTTGTTCGCTCCTTTGGAAAATCAGCAATTATAATTGATCACGATTTACAATTAATGGATCTTATTTCAGATTCAATGATAATATTTGAAGGAGAATCAGGTTCTACAGGAGTTGCCACATCACCTATGCCCAAAGCAGATGCCATGAATAGATTTCTAAAATCACTTGACATGTCATTTAGACGTGATGAAAAAAGTCTCAGACCTCGCGTAAATAAATTAGAAAGTAGGTTGGATAA
>JABDOO010000150.1 GCA_013043295.1 Candidatus Nitrosopumilus sp. | reverse complement strand
GGTGTAAAATGTCCTTGAGATGTTTCTCTGTAATTTTTGTTAACTTTACTTGTTGTGCAACTGCGATGCCTCCCATTGATGCTTTTTCAATGGTAATGTTTGGGGGCAATTGGTTTAATCTAATTCCAATGTTTCCTAATTCTGTTGTAAGAACATCCTCGTGATAGGGTTGAAATACGTCCAAAACCAATAATACTAAATCTGCGGTTCTTGCAACTGATAAGATTCTTTTTCCTAACCCTTTGCCTGTAGATGCACCTTTGATAATTCCTGGCAAATCCAATACTTGGATTTTGGCACCTCTGTAATCCATCATTCCAGGTACTACTGTTAATGTTGTAAATTGAAAAGCACCTACAGTTGATTTGGCCCCTGTCATTTTGTTTAGCAATGTTGATTTTCCAACACTTGGCAATCCGATGAACACTACTGTGGCATCTCCACTTCGACGGACATCAAAGCCATCTTGCTTCATTCCTGATTTTTTGACAACGTCTGCTTCTTGCTCACGCTTTAGCTTTGCAATTTTTGCTTTGAGTAATCCTATGTGGTGCTCAGTTGCTTTGTTAATCTGAGTTTTTGCCATTTCATCTTGAATGGCTTTAATTTTTTCAGGAATTCCCATGTTTGCTCGTTTCTTTTAACATTCTTTTCAAATAAAACCGTATTACTTGAGGTAGTAGCAAATATTATTCGGTTCAAAAAACAATTTCTGTGAAAAAGAGAACTTTTGCAGTAGATATTGATGGAACCATCACTGAAAATGGTGGAGGGAGAATTCATCTGGAAGCCCTTGAGGCATTACGGCGTCTTACTAACATGGGTCACAATGTAATTTTTGTAACTGGCCGTTCATCAGTTGAAGGATTCCTGCTTTCAGTTTTTGGCGGAACGACAAAAATTGCTGTTGGTGAAAATGGTGGTTGTATTACATTAGACTCTGATGAACACATTCTACTTGGAAATATTGAAGAGTGTAAGAATGCACTTGAAATAATTAAAAAAAATATTGAAAATGTCAAAGAAAAGCATGTCTTTCCTAGAATGACTGAGGTTGTATTGGAGAGAACTTTTGATTTAGATCTAGCTAGAAAATTACTTTTAGAGAAAAATATTGATGTTGAATTATCTGACAGTCAATATGCATACCACATTAATTCTCCTGGTATTGACAAGGGATCCGGCTTTACTCAAATAATGAAGAAATTATCAATTTCTCCAGATGATGTGATAGCTATTGGAGATAGTGCTACTGATATACCGCTATTCAAAGTTGCAAAAACTAGCATTGCATTAGGAAATGCATCAGATCTAGTAAAATCAGAGGCCACTATGACGGTATCGGCAAATGCTGGCGACGGTGTTCTTGAGGCACTAGATAAATTAGCACCTAAACTATCTGAGATATAGCATGACATTCAAATCAATATTAGATGAAATTGAAAACAATCTAAACAAAATTTTATCTGATTTATCGATAACTGATGTCAATTTTGCAGTTGAACCTGCAAAACCTGGATTTGGTGATGTTAGCTCCAACATTGCATATCTGCTTGCAAAGCAACTTCAGAAAAGTCCCAAAGATATTGCTGAAATGTTGTCTGAAAAGTATTCTAAATGTCCAAACACACTGGTTTTAAAATCTGAAGCTCATCCTTCAGGATATCTGAACTTTTTTGCAAATTGGGAAAAACTAAGTCAACTAATTTTATCTGAATCTTATCTTGATACTTGTGGTGATGTTGACATTGGTAATGGTTCTACTGTTGTAGTTGAACACACCAGTGTCAATCCAAACAAAGCACTGCACATAGGTCACATTAGAAATATCATCATCGGAGATACTGTGTCTAGGATTTTAGAAAAGGCAAATTACAAAGTTAATGTGCTAAATTACATAGATGATTCAGGACTTCAGGTAGCTGACATTATTGTTGGATTTCGACACTTTGGATTCTCCGAAGAACCCCCTGATGGAAAAAAATTCGATCACTATTGTGGTGATGATGTTTATGTAAAAACTACTGAAAAATATGAATCTGATCCTTCTCTTGAAGAGATAAGAAAAAATGTTCTCAAAGATCTTGAAGATGGTGATTCTGAAATTGCAAAGTTTGCCGATAAAATCACTCGACGAGTACTTGCCGGTCAGCTTGAAACCTGCTGGAGCCTTGATGTGACATATGATTGTCTAAACTTTGAATCTCAAATAATCCGCTCAGGACTCTGGAGTGAGATATTTGAAAAACTAAAAGAAATGAAATTAATTGAATTTGAAAATGATGGTAAGAATGCTGGATGCTGGGTTATTCGTGGAGAAGATAAAGAAGAAGATAAGGTAATAGTTCGTAGTAATGGAACTGCTACATACATTGCTAAGGATATCCCATATGCTGCCTGGAAATTAGGTTTGCTTGATGATCCGTTTAATTATGAAAAATACGAAAAAGAGCAATCTTCTAGAGAATTATGGCAGACCACTTTGGATAAATCAAATATTGTTTCTAAAAATTTTAGTGGTGAGAAAGTAGTTACAGTAATTGATTCTCGGCAAGCAAGATTACAAAAAATTATTACTTTATTGATGGGTAAATTCAAATCTATTCCAGATGCTTACAATCATCTTGGATACGAATCTGTAACGTTGAGTTCTGAAACTGCAAAGACTCTTGGTTTAGAAACTGATGGAAAACAAGCCCAAATGTCTGGAAGAAAAGGATTGTATGTTAGCGCAGACTCTGTATATGAAATTTTAAAAGAAAAAACTAAAGATGAAACCAAAAAAAGACATCCTGAATTCAGTGAATCTGAAATTGAGAACATTGCACATTCTGTTTCAGTAGGAACTTTGAGATATGAAATGATAAAACAAGATTTAGACAAAATCATAACATTTGATTTGACAAAATCGCTTAGTTTGGAGGGTGACACTGCTCCATATATCCAGTATACTCATGCAAGAGCATCTCGAATACTGGAAAAATCTACAAGGACACCTACAATCGACGTTGATTTTGCCTTGTTGAAAGAAAAGTCTGAATTAGATTTAATTAAAAATATTGGACTCTTTAATTTACAGGTTAGAGATTCTGCAAAAAATCTTTCACCCAAAGTCATTGCAAGATATTGTCATGATTTGGC
>JABDOO010000143.1 GCA_013043295.1 Candidatus Nitrosopumilus sp. | reverse complement strand
CAGTTGAGGTAATTGATTCTAATGTAACTGGAAAACTAATTGATATCAGTACGTTTTCCTCAAAAATTCAACAATTTGATGGGACTGTCGTGCGAATACCTAATGAAAAAATGTTTACATCGAATCTTCGTACATTCATCTTATCTGAAGTACGTCGAAGTGAAGTAACAGTTGGTATTGGATATAATGAAAATATCGACAAAGCCATCGATGTAATCAAAAAAGCAATTCAAAATAATGTAGTCTATGTACTAATGGAACCTGCTCCGCAATTTTCAATCTCCGAACTTGCAGATAATAGTGTGAATATTTTGATTCGTGTTTGGTATCCACGTGATGACTTGCTTGAGGTATTACCCACTTTGCTCAAAGTTATCAAGAATGCCTTAGATGAAGCTGAGATAGAAATCCCATTCCCTCAAAGAGTTGTATGGGATGGCAAAGATTCATCCTAAATGGTTAAGATATTTTTTATATGTGCTTTATTTTCCATTGAATCGATTAGCACTAGTTTTGTCTTGTTTCATTTGATAGTTGAATGTAATTCCGTTTACACTCTCTCATTCAAATACAATTAGTCATATTTTGATAATATGGAGGCAAAACACCCTGATAATGAGAAAGAACGCATTAAAGCATTAACATCTCTTAACATTTTAGATACTCCTCCTGAAGAAAAATTTGACAGAATAACCAAAATTGCACAAATAATTTTTGATGTCCCAATAGCTCTTGTAAGTTTAGTTGATGAGAATCGACAGTGGTTCAAATCATGTATGGGTTTATCTGAAAGAGAAACTCCGCGTAGTATGTCGTTTTGTGCACATGCAATATTAAATGATGATGTAATGATTATTGAGGATGCAACTAAAGATGAGCGCTTTGCAAATAATCCACTTGTGACTGGCTCTCCGCTGATAAAATTTTATGCAGGAAAACCACTTAGAGATCCTAACAATCACATGCTTGGGACATTATGTATCATTGATACTGTTCCAAGAAAATTAAGCAAAGCCGATACACGTGTTTTATCAGATCTAGCTACATGGGTAGAAAGTGAATTTTCATCACTTCGATTAACAAGACAACTAAAAGATAATGCACAGAAATTACTTTTAGCTGAAGCAGAATTACGTACAAAGAATGTTATTTTAGAAAGTGAAAATAGAATGAAAACTGATCAATTGATTGCCAGTGAAAAAATGTCTGCCTTGGGGACAATGTCATCAAGACTTGCACACGACTTGAAGAATCCCTTAACTATAATCAAAATGTCTTCTGAAATTCTTAGTGCACAACTAGAATCTAGTATGACTGATGATATGAAAATGAAATGTGGGATGCTAACCAATGCAGTTCAAAACATGGAGAGAATTATTGCAGACACTCTGAATTTTGTTAAGACATCCGAACTGCACATGTCAAACTATTCTATAAAGACTATAATTAAAAAGTCTGCAGCAAATTTTAATCTTGATAAAGATGTGGCTCTAATTTTGCCTGATGAAGATGCGCAAGTAAATTGTGACGCTGAAAAAATATTGGCAGTATTTTCAAATATTATTTCAAATGCAATTCAAGCAGTAGACAAATCTGGAAAAATAACTATTAGCATTAAAGACAAATCTCCTAATGTTCTAATTGAAATCACTGATTCAGGACCTGGAATCCTTGAAGAGAATCTTGAAAAAATCTTTGAGCCTCTCTTTACCTCAAAATCAACAGGAACTGGATTGGGATTGAATATCTGTAAATCCATAATTGAGCAACATAAAGGTGCCATTTATGCACGAAATTCTCCCACCACATTCAGTGTTGAATTACCAAAAGCATAATTTCCAATATTGTGCTCATTTTAATTTAAAACTCTAATAATTCGATATATGTTAAATTATCATTGGATTATGAAAAATTTTGCTCACAGATTTTAGATGTAGATCCTAAAATTAGATTTGCAACCGTATATGATGAATGGGCAGTTCGAATAGGGGGAGGAATGAGAGATGGTGTGGAAAATTTACTCTCAGAGAGAGCAGAAAATGAATTAGTTAATCTCTCTATTTTAGATTGGAAATCCCGAAAAGACATGGCAAAGTGGCTAGGTAAGACAAAATACACTTTGGGAGAATACGACAAGGTAAAGCGATTCTCGTTTTATCTTGGTGATGACCACTTGTTGCTTGTAAGTACTGAAATTGAATGTGATACAAGTGTAGTAGTTGATCAGGTGATCAAACTATACTATCAAAACCAAAACTAGCTTTTGCACTTTATGATACTATCATCTTGAATCTTTTTATGAGTAATGCTCTAACAAGGTATATGGAATTAAAATCTGAAAAATCAATTAAAGAGTATTTGAAAAAATTACCTGATGATACTATAATCAAGTACTATCTTGATGTAGAGTATAGTCCTTTTCCAATCTTGGTGATAGAGGAATACACTAGAAGATTCAAACAAAAAACAAAAAATGAAATTATAAAGGATATAAAATTGCAATCTCGATTTGCTAAAAAGAAAGCAAAGGAGTTGGGCTCTATGGCAAAAAAACACAAGCTAGTAGATGATGTAACTCGACAAAAATCTGAAGAAATTATCAAACAAGCAAAGAAAAAGGGTTACAAAATTAGTGAAAAGATTGCTGCAAAGGGCAGTGTTATTGGCTCAAAATTAAAAAGCAAAACAAAATCTGGACTTGAATCTGGTATGAGAGCAAAAAAGAATCTGAAAAAGTCCAAACAAGAAAATCTTGATTTGCTAAAAAAACTTGGGGATTTGCAAAAGGCAGGAATAATTACTAAAAAAGAATTTCAAGAAAAAAAGAAAAAGATTCTATCTAAAATCTAGTTCTATATTTTTACAGACTAATCCTATTTTGGTCATAGAATCTAGTTTATGATAATATTTTTATGAATTTCTTAAATATTATAATTCATATTGAAAATAATGAGTCGTGAGGATTTCAAAGAATCTGGTATTTTAGTCCAGGATATTATGACTAGGGCTTTGATTACAGTTAATCTATCTACTACTGCATTACAAGTAGCAAAAATGATGCAGCAAGGAGGAATTGGTGCGATACTTGTACAAGATAATGACAATCCTGTAGGCATTGTTACTGATAGAGATTTTGCAACAAGAGTTGCTGCTGATACTCTTCCATTAGATACTACAGTAGAAAAAATAATGTCTTCGCCATTAATCACAATTAATCATAACGAACCAATCTCTGCAGCTGCAGAAAGAATGACTAGCAAAAAAATTAGAAAACTAGCAGTTACTGAAAATGGTAAAGTAATTGGAATCATTACCTCTACTGATCTAGTAACACAATTAGCAAAATAGCTAGAATGTTTTTGTTTTTCTAAGAAATATCGTAACTGATAACATATAGCATCCAGTTGAAATAACTTCTGAAATTAATGAAGCTAGATATGGCTCTATTCCAATCTCCAAGAAATAATATAGTGTTGGCCATCTAATGCCAAGATAAATTATTTCTCCCACCCCAAATGATGAAATTAAAGCCACAAGTTCTTTTTTAATTAAATTTGATTTCATAGATTTGTAGCGTTCTTTGTTATCCCAATAAAACAAGACTGAAAAAATTCCAAAATAAATGATGTACCCAATAATTATTGTAATAGTTGTGTTAAGATAATTTTCTTGATCTCCTAATAGTTGAGCTGCAACAGCTGATAGTGATGCTGAAATAACAAAACAAATTAGAAAATTTCTATTAATTTGTAATAGTTGTGGATTTAGTTTCATGATACGTTACTTTGAAAACTAATATTTTACATCGTCTCATAAACCAAACTATGAAAAAAAGATGCACGTGGGCAAAAGACGAGCCAAATATCGCTTACCATGATAATGAGTGGGGTTTTCCTGAACATGATGATCAAAAATTATTTGAATTTTTGATACTGGAAGGGGCACAGGCAGGTCTCTCATGGGTAACTATTCTAAAGAGAAGGGATGGATATCGAAAGGCTTTTTCTAATTTTGATGCTAAAAAGGTCGCAAAATACTCTCAAAAACAAATAGAAAAACTCCTTTTAGATGAATCTATTATTAGAAATCGACTAAAAATTAATTCTGCCATAAATAACGCAAAGCAGTTTCTCAAAATCCAATCTGAATTTGGTTCCTTTGACAAATATCTGTGGGCGTTTGTAAATAACAAACCCATCAAAAACAAATTCAAAAACCACTTTGAATTGCCTGCAACTAGCATTATTTCTGAAAAATTAAGTAAGGATCTTAAAAAACGTGGATTTAATTTTGTTGGGCCTACAATTTGTTATGCATTAATGCAAGCAGTAGGAATGGTAAATGATCATACCTCTGATTGTTTTTTGTATAAAAAATAATTTTTAAGGAAGACTATTTTCATTCTAGTATGGCAGAAGGAATATTTGCAACATCTGTATCTTGTATGGATGGCCGAATTCAAATCCCCTTAAACAAGTGGATCAAAGAAAATTATTCCGCAGATTTTGTTGACACAATTACTGAGCCCGGTGTTGACAAAAACATCTCAGAAGTTATTGAATCCATCAAAACAAAAGTTGGAATTTCAATAAATGCACACAAATCTGAACTAGTTGTTGTATCAGGTCACTATGATTGCGCTGCAAATCCTGTCTCTGATGAGGAACATATTGAACAAATCAAAAATGCAGTTGAAATTATTTCTTCATGGAATTTGAATGCCAAAGTAATTGGTGTTTGGGTTGACGGTTCTTGGAATATTAATGCCGTATAAATAATGAGTTCAATCCTATCTAATTTTTCAAAGACTGCTGGACCTGGAATTCTATTTGCATGTACTGCCATTGGTGTATCTCACCTTGTACAATCTACTAGGGCAGGAGCTGACTATGGATTGTTTATTGTTGGATTTGTAATTTTAGTTACTTTACTAAAATATCCTTTCTTTGAATTTGGTTCTCGTTATGCAAATTCTACACAAACAAGCATCATTGATGGTTACAAAAAACTTGGTAAACCTGCATTATGGATGTATTTTTTATTAACCATTAGTTCCATGTTTTTTGTTACAGGTGCAGTGGGGTTTGTAACTGCTGGATTTTTTGAGAATCTATTTGGGGTTGATTTTTTAGGCGAATGGACTGTCGTAATTTTATTTGCAGTATGTGTTGGGATATTGGCAGTTGGAAAATATAATGCACTTGATAGCTTGATTAAGATAATTGCAATTGTCTTACTAGTTTCTACAGTATCTGCATTTATGTTCGCGTTGTATAATGGCCCTATAGAACCTACTTTTGGATTTGAACCAAAAGAACTTTGGAATCTCTCTGGAATCTTTTTCTTGCTTGCATTGATGGGCTGGATGCCAACTGCTCTTGATCTTTCAAGCTGGAATAGTTTGTGGACATTGGAGAGAATGAAGCAAACAGATTACAAGCCAAAATTAAAAGAAACTTTACTTGAATTTCGATTAGCATATTTGATTACTGGCATTCTTGCGGTGATGTTTGTTGTACTTGGTACTTTTATCTTCTATGGATCTGGTCAGGAGTTACCAAATAATAATTCTGATTTTGCACATAATGTTGTAACCCTTTACACTAAAACAATTGGTGATTGGAGTTACATCATAATTGCAGCTTCGGCATTTACTGTGATGTTTGGAACAATAATTGCAGTATTTGATGGATATTCTCGTTCATTGCAGAGAACAATTGAATTGATTTTTACCAAAAAAGAAGATAAAATACGCACAAAGTTTCGCACATTTTACGTTATTTTCTTAATTCTGATTTCTGCAGGCTCACTAGTGGTTATATTTCAATTTGGAAGTAACCTGAAGGAATTAGTTGACTTTGCAACTGTTTTGTCTTTTGTGATAGCCCCAATAATTGCAATTTTTAACTTTAGATTAGTTACTGGCAAATATCTGGCAAAAGAGCATCATCCGTCTATCTCATTAAAAATTTTGAGTTTTGCAGGAATAATTTTTCTTTCAGGATTTGCACTCTTCTTTTTATTTATAAAATTTTTACAATGAGTAGTTTTTCTGCAGTATCTGACCCTTTGTTCTTCTTTAGCAAGTTTTTTTAATACAAGCAATATACCTAAAATTGAAAATAATGAAACTTTCACCTAAAATGAAAAAAGCACTAAATGATCAGATAACACTTGAGGCTTCAGCATCCAATAGCTATCTTGCTATGGCATCATGGTGTGAAGTAACTGGTTATCAGGGAGCTGCAAATTACTTTTATGCACAATCAGACGAGGAGCGAACACATATGCTCAAATTTGTTCATTTTCTTAATGAACTTGGGGCAACTGCAACAATTCCTGCAATCAAAGCACCTGTTAGTTCATACAAATCACTAGAGGGACTAATCAAGACTGCACTGAAAAGCGAGCAAACAGTAACTGCGGCAATTCACAAAATGGTAGAGATTGCACAAAAAGAAAAAGATCATTCTACATATGCATTTCTAGAATGGTTTGTAAACGAACAAGTTCAGGAAGAAACAAAATTTGAAACAATTCTGCAAAAGTTTGATCTTCTTGGAAGAGACAAACTAGGAATTAATGAAATTGACAAATATCTTGCATCAGAAGCAACAGCAGAAGCTAATCCTGCAGCATAAAGTTTCTAAAATAATTAATATCTCATAGTTTCAAAATATTTTATGACAATTACTGTGACTAGAAAACCTGGTGGAATAACACAACTATTCAATACTGAAACTGGAAGAGTCACATACAAGTGCAAAGCAGATTCAGCCTATATGCTAATTGAGGCATTTGGG
>JABDOO010000139.1 GCA_013043295.1 Candidatus Nitrosopumilus sp. | reverse complement strand
CTTGTACCGTTTGTACCATTACCTGGATTTTTACTTCTTGCTACGATGTCCGTAGGTGATCAATTTGATTTACACATTTTGGCTTTACTATCAGCAATTACTGCAACAGTTGCAAAACAAATAATCTTCTATGTTAGTTATGGTGGACGTAAAATAATTAATGAAAAAACTAGAAAGAGAATGCGTCCATTTGAAAGACTAGTAAAAAGATATGGGGCCGGAGCAGCTTTTTTTGCAGCAGCAACCCCTATTCCTGATGATTTAGTATATGTTCCACTAGGATTAGCAAAATATAATCCAAGGCGATTTTTTATTGCAACGCTTACTGGTAAAATTGTACTTAGTTACTCTATCGTGTTTATTTCTCACCATTTAGGCTTATCTTTGGTAGAGCCTTTCCTTGAAAATATTGATGATGCAACTCCGGTTTACATTGGAATAATTATTTTTGGTGTGATGATGACATCTGTAGTTGTTTTATTGTTGAGATTAGACTGGGCAAGAATCCTTGGAAAGTTTGCACCTTGGACTCTAGATGAGAACAACAAAGATTAGTTTTTAATTTTAAAATTCCACAACTTGTCAGTAGCTTTTGAAATTCCTATTCTTGGTGAGACGACTATTTTTTTTGGTGTAATCCCATCTGTAATGTATAATTTTGATTTTACTGTTAGATCTAATCCGTATTGGTCTTTAGAAATGTTTAATGCTTGTGCTAATTTTGCAGGTCCATTAGAAATATTTTCTAATTTTACGTTGCCTCGGTTATTTTGCATTACTTTGATTCCTTTTTCTGGTATCATTGCTCGGATTAATACTGCCCCTGCAGCAATTTTTGGCGTTTTTGCTACAATGTTAAAACAATAGTACATTCCATACGTAAAATATACGTATGAACATCCAACCTCGTTAAACATTGCCTTATTTCTCTCTGTCATTTTGTTAAATGCATGACTAGCAGGATCATCTTTGTGTCTGTAAGCTTCAGTTTCTGTAATTATTCCTGAAATTTCTTGTTTACCAATTTTTCTTATAATTTTTTTGCCTAGGAGTTTTTTTGCAACTGTTACAGTATCTCTTGCATAAAATTCCCTAGGAAGTATAGTCAATATCTATTTTAATTTCATTATTGTTTTTTAACTCTGTGATCAATTCAAATAATTTTTTAATATCACTGTTTAACACTTTGATTAACTCTTGATTGTAAATTGTGGCTGCAGGGTGTACTGTTAAGAAATATAATTGATTTTCTTTTTTAACTACCTTTCCTCTAAATTTTGTAATTTCTGAACCTCCCAATAATGAATTAAATGCAGTATTGCCTAAAATACAAATTATTTTTGGCTTGATTATTGATATTTCTTGTTTTAAATATTCTTGACACGTACTTCTCTCAATTGTAGTTGGAACTCTATTTTTTGGGGGTCTGCACTTTACAATGTTTGTTATGTATACTTCTTCCCTTGACACTCCAGCCTCTTTTAATGCTGCAGATAATTTTTTTCCTGCAATTCCTATGAAAGGCTCTCCATTTTGGTCTTCATTTTTCCCGGGAGCTTCTCCTACAAATATTACATTTGAATGAAAATTTCCTTTACCTGGTACTGAATTTAATCTTGTTTTACTGAGTTCGCATTTTGTGCAATCGATTACATTTTGTTTTATAATTTCTAATTTTTGTGTCATTTTAGTTTACGCTCTTTACTGTTGCTGTTCCTCTTATTGATGGCCCTCCATTACCCATTATCATTGATTGCATTGGATCTCCTTTACCACAATTTGTGATTGGTCTAACTGTAAAATCATCTCCACATGCATCTATTGATTTGAAAAATTCTGGTGCTGTTCCCATAACTATCACGTCTCTTAACAAATCCGTGACCATGCCATTCTCAATTCTTTGTGCATACTGACATGATATACTCCAGTTATGCCGTTTCATATCAATTGATGGAATTTTCATATTGGAGATTAAATATCCGTGCTTTACTTCCTTAATCATTTCATTAACATTCCAATCCCCATTTCCTATACACGTACATGCCATTCTGATTAGTGGCATGAATCTGTAATTTGTTGCCCTCATGTTCCCTGTGGGTTTTGAATTGAATATTTGAGATGTTTCTCTATTTTGCATATGATTTTTTAAAATTCCTTTTTCAACTAGCATAGTTTTTTTTGCCTCTACTCCTTCATCATCAAAATAATACCATCCTAAGCTTTCTTTTATTGTTGGATCATCAAATACATTTAGAACTTCTGATCCTATTTTCTCTCCTAGCATACCTTTCCACCATGCACCTCCAGCCCATGCCATCTCTTTCCCTAATACTCTGTCCGCCTCTGAAGGATGTCCTAATATTTCATGGGTAAGTAGTGATACAAAATCTGGATTCATAATTACAGTAGCTTTTTCTTCTTTAGCTGGTTTTGCACGTGTTAATTGAGATGATTTTTGTGCAATTTCTTTTGCACTTTGTTGAATTTTATTTTTATCCAGTATCTGTTCTAATCCTCCTCTACCTCCTTCTGTAATATTTACCGATTGTGTAATCCCATTATCATGTGATGTCGAAGTCATATCCACTACAACATCAGTAAAATTTTGTAGAATTTCAGAACCTTCTGAATTTACAAAATATTTTGAATTAATTGTATACCAAGGATGTACAATTGATTTAATTACATTCGGAATCTCTAAAATGATTTTGTTGCATTCAATTCCTATTTTTCTTATTTCCTCCAATTCTGGTTTTTTTACTACAGGAAAATCAATTTTTGTTTTTTTAGAAATAGTGGGATGTAAATTAATTCTTTTTTTATTATATGATTGACTAGTACCAACTTTAAATGAATTCTCAATAGTGTCTTTTATTTGCTCAAATGATTTTGGATTTGTAACTGAGCAAAAACTCCATACATTATCTTTTATTTTTCTAATTCCTAGACCTCTATCATTATTTGTACTGACGTGCTCTGTTTCATTATTTTCTACAAGTACTGACTTTCTTTCTTGTTGTTCTGCTCTTACATCACAGTACTGCGCACCTAATTTCTCAACATAATCAACTGACTTGTCTGCAAAATCCTGTAACTCCGAATCCATAATATCTGAATTTGAGTATTAACTGGTATATCTTCTGCTACTTGTTTGAAATTGCAGGCATGGTGAAATAGAATTCGTCCTCAAACTCATAATCTTTAATGCCTTTCTTACGTAAAAATTCAAAATATTGAGTACAATTAGTGTAAAATTTCTTGTTTTTTTCATGAGATTGTTCCATATTGCACCTATGTCCAAATTTCCATTTTCATAAGGGTGTGAGTGATTTTAGTTCTGAAAGTTTGTTTTCTTTAAGTAGACTATAGGGCAGATTTGCCTTCTTCAGAATTATTTTTTGGAATTGTAAATGAAAAGGTTGCACCTTGATTTGGAACACTATGAACTGAAATTATCCCATTATGATTATCTATAATTCCTTTACATATTGCTAAACCTAGACCACTGCCTCCTCTTTCTCTAGTTAATGTTGCATCTACTTGATAGAATTTTTTGAATAAATCTTGTTGTTTGTCTTCTGCAATTCCAACACCGCTGTCTTTTACTGATATTTTTACTTCTTTTGGATTTTCTTCCATCATAACTTCAATTTTACCTTGATTTGGTTGAATTGCAACTATGCTGTTTTTAATTAGATTTGATATGACTTGACCAATTCTTTCTGGATCATGATTAATAATCAAACTTGTAGCGTTTGAATTAATTTCTATGTTATTTGATTCAATTTCTGGTTTTAATGCTTGTATTGATTTTGTTATAGTATCTTTAATGTCTGCATCTTTCTTTATCATTCGTAACTGACCTAAATCTAATTTTTGTGCATCTAGTAAATCTGAAATAATTGATAGTAAAGCTTCTGAACTTGATTTAATGATGCCAATTCGTTCTTTTTGTTGATCCGTTAATTTTCCTAAATGCTCATTAAGTAAAATATCTGAATATCCTTGAATTGGAACCAGAGGTGTTTTTAATTCGTGAGTAATCATTGCTAAAAATTCATCTTTTGCAATATCTGTTTTCTTTGCTTCCTCTTCTTTTAATTTGATAGTGTCTGACATGATGTTAAAATTTTCCACTAATTGACCTACTTCATCTTTTCCTGAATACTCGATTTTTTCACCGTACACTCCTTCTTTTACTCTAGAAATTGCTTTAGTAATTGATTCTAATGGTGACAGTGACTTTCTAATGATAAATATTACTAGAATGAATACTCCGATATCCACTACTAATAGAACTTCTATGACAATTTCTTCACCTGAACCTTGCTCAGAAAGAAAACCATTCCATGAAAGAAGCAACTGATCAATATCATTAAATAAATTATTTTTATTTTCAATCATGTTATTTTTTGCCAAATTAAATTCTG
>JABDOO010000068.1 GCA_013043295.1 Candidatus Nitrosopumilus sp. | reverse complement strand
AGAACATTTTTGAAATGACTTAGTTTGAATGTATCATGGTAAATTTTGAGAAAATCTATCAAAACATTGCATTACAAGTAATAGATAGATGCCATGGTGCTATCAAAATTACAAAGCGTGGAAAAATTATCGAAGTTTTTGATACTAAGCGTCATATTTGGAGTGATGGATTGGCAGGATTAATTATCAAAGAAGAATGCAGAAAGGCCAATCTGAGAGAATGGGAGTTTGCAAATGTACGAACTTATGTCATTAAGGAATTACTTGATAAATCTAAAAATCAATAACCTACTTTTCTAATTAAGTGGGGCTCTTTTAGCATTATGGTATCATCTTTTGTTGATGACAGATCCACTTGTTTGAGGTTGTGATTGGTGATTACAATTAATGCTTCACATCTTGTACACAAAATGGTTTTCCCATTTGATCTTTCTTCTCTAACTGCATCTTTTTCTAATCTATCTTCTTTTTGACACGTTGGACAGAGTCTGGGCTCTTTGAGAATTGTGATAATTTCTTTAATGAAGATTGTTCTACCCACATGAGATTTTTTGAACTGCCCCTAAAGAATTGTATTGTTAATTGGTATCAGCAATCCATTTTGAATGTCAAACCGTTTTAATCATTCAAAATTAGAACGAATGGTATTCAGTATATTTCCAATCTAACCAATTAACAAAATCATGTTAATTTTCTTGAAAATATGTTTTTGTGCGTTTTTTAATTTTTTTTCATGTTGTTTTACTAGATCTATCAAAAATAAAATTTACAAAATATCTAATGTTTTTATGTAATTATTCATACTAAATCTTAAATAGTTATTTGTCTTATACATATTGATGTCGTTAGTTATAAAATCTGGCGATTAGATTGCGCTGCCCCGCAGAACAAAAAAGGCAATCAAACGCTTTAGCCGTTTGACCACGAGAGGGAATCTCTCATAGTTCTGCAGTTAGGGGTTTGCGCCTTTTTATTTTCTTAAAAAACTAGATTCTTTGATATTTTGCTAATGTGGTTGGCTAAGTTACAATTTCATCCAAACGGTCTTCTTCTTGTGCACGTTTGATTTCCATGGCTATTCTTCTACCGACGCCAAATGTTTGTCCGTATTGGTATTTGGTATATGGGCTAGTTGTTGCCACAATAGGATTTCCTGGTACTCTTAAAGATACGTCATATACGATTAATTCTAAATCTTTGGTAATTACACTTTGTAATGAGAAAGGACCAATAATTCCAGGTGCATATTCTTTTTTTACTGCTGCGACAAATTTGTCTCCCATCTTGATTACTTTTTCAAGCAATGACTCTCTAATGCTTGCCGGAGTGTGTCCAACCTCAATATTTTGTAAATCTATGTCCATCTCCATTTGTTCCCTTGCTGGAAGTGCATTATAATCATGGATGTTTGTTTGTAGTCTTCTTTCAATTCCAATAAAATCAACTTGGTCAGATATCGGAGTATGAAAGAAATTAAAATTCATGTAAGTTCCGATTGCTAACTCTTCAATACTTGCCTTTTGAAGATCTTTTCTGGCAATAACTCCTTGCTTAATTTTTTCTTCTGATTTTTTAAGATAATCTTTGTAAGATGAGACTGTAAAGAATGCCCTCTCTAGTGGTCTCTTTTTTTCTTGAACTTTGACAATACATGGTTTGTTAATTCTTTTGGGATCTTTGAATAATTTTGGATATTTTATTCTGGCTTTTTCTAAGAGGTAATACTGTCCTTTCTTAGCTGTCCTTTCTTCAGCTTGAAACAATTTCCTATTTCCAAATATTGGCACCTTAAATGAATTCTCAATTGTTTTGTATCCCAAATATACTGTGAGTGATCTGTGAGGGACTATGATTGTATTTGAATCTCTTAACTCTTTTTGGTATTTAGCTGATGCCATGTCTTTGAATTTATCTAAAACTGTGATTTCATCTGCAATTCTTCCAAATCTTTTGTATGGTCCTTCTCGTCCTTTTTGACAAAATACCCTAGTCTGAAAATCTTCGTCCTTTGCACCATCCATAATTTCTAGTGCTGAGTGACTGCCCAGAACACCAATTTTTACATCAGTGTAGTCATTGACAATTTTCTTGATCTCAGAACTCTTAATCACATTATGCCTAGATATTGGGATCTAATATAGCTAATTTTTGATTTTAAGATCGGCTCAAATCAATAGACTTTTTTCAATTGCTGTATACAAGAAAACATGCTTTATCATTTTGAGCTACAGATGGCAGGGGTACTCCTTCTAACAGCTATGGCTGCAGGTGGAATCTCTTTATGGCTTAAACGAAGAAAAGAGAGGCTTGAACTAGAAAAAGCAGAAAATGAAGAAACACAAAACCTCTAGTGCCAAAGGTGCATATTCATCTAATACATAAAATACTCTCTTGTCCAAGATAATCTATTGAAACTAGTAATTGGAATAACCGGCAGTACAGGAGTCATTTATGGAATTAGAATGCTTGAGACTCTAAAAAAATTAAACATTGAAACTCATTTGATAATGTCTGAATGGGGTGAAAAATGCATCTCTATGGAAACTGAGCATACTCCTGATTATGTAAAATCACTTGCAACAAACACGTCTGATGAAAAAAATATGGCATCTAGTGTTTCTAGTGGAACGCATAGAATTGATGGAATGATTGTGGCTCCTTGCAGTATGAAGACACTGGCTGCAATTGCAAATGGTTATGATGATACACTCGTAGCTCGTGCAGCTGGAGTTACAATTAAGGAATCTCGAAAATTAATTCTAATGGTTAGAGAAACGCCTCTATCTGCTATTCATTTGGAAAATATGTTAAAACTTTCTAGGCTAGGAATTGTAATTTTACCTCCTGTAACTGAATTTTATACAAAACCAAAAACCATTGATGACATTGTTAATCATGGCGTTGGAAAGTGCTTAGACCAATTTGATATAGAGCACAATTTATACCCTCGATGGGGTACTCTCTAAACTACCATTGCCAAAGTTCTCAATTGAAAAAATAGTTAACGCAAAAAGAGATGATATATTTGAAATCTTTTCAAATTTTGAAAATTTTCAAAAATTAATCCCTCAGCATTTTCCATCTGTTAGGATTCGTTCTGTTCGTGGAGATGTGTCAGTAGTTGAGGAGCATTTGAACATTGGAAATTTAGA
>JABDOO010000116.1 GCA_013043295.1 Candidatus Nitrosopumilus sp. | reverse complement strand
CTGTCCAATTTCATCATTTCAGAAAGACCTTTCTGTAGACTGAATATTTCATCTAATCTATCTTTAACAGATGTTTCTTGTGACAATGATATTTAATTTGAAAAATAATAAAACTTAAGTCTTTTTTAGAAACGGATCATTTTTTCATAGGTCTTTACTCGATTTACAATATCACCTTTTTTTATTTTTAATAATCCATCTAGACCATATCTTTCCACTGCAAATGATCCTAAAACATTTCCATAAACAACTGCTTTTTTAATGTCAGATATTTTTGTAGATTTCTTACTTGCAAGATATCCAATCATTGCACCTGCAAAAGAGTCACCTGCACCTGTAGGATCTACTACATCTTCTAACGAAAATCCAGCAGTTGGAAAAATAACATTATCATAAAACATCAATGATCCGTGCTCACCTTTCTTTATAATGACATATTTTGCCCCCCACTGCATCATTTTCTTTGCACATTTTATGAGATTGAATTCTTTGGTAAGGAGTTTAGCTTCTTCATCATTAATCACCACAGCATCAACTGATTTTATCATTTTAATAACTGCATTACGTTTTGTTGAAATCCAAAAATCTATTGTATCACACATTGAAAATTTTACATTATCAAATTCTTTAAGTAATGAAGTGTTTTGTTCAGGATCATTATTTGCAAGATACACAAACTGAGATTTTTTGTAGTCATCAGGTACTTTTGCTTGAAAATCCTCAAGTACATTTAGTTCTGTTTTCAATGTTGATCTGGTACTTAGTGTATCATCATATTTTCCATCATAACGAAATGTTTTTCCATTTTTGATAGTTAATCCTTTTAAATCTAAATATTTTGATAAAGTATTATGATGTGTTTTCGGGAAATCTTTTCCCACTACTGCAATTAGTCCTGTATCTACAAAATTACTGGCTGAAATTGCAGCAAATGTTGCAGCACCCCCTAAAACATTCTTTAATGTTTTTTTTGGAGTTCTAATAGTATCTAATGCAGTAGATCCAAAAACAGTAAGCATTGTTTGAGAAATTAATTCTGATGTATAAATTCCCTTGCTTGCTCTTCTGTGGGATAATACACAAATGGAACATCTATTGATGTTAGTAACAAATCATATTTTATGACACCTGAAATCTTTATTGAATGTGAATTATCATTTGAGTTTACATCTGTATGAAATGTGCCTTTAACATAACTACTAGATAATGGTTGTAAAGTAAATGATTCTAAATTACCCTTTCCAATAATTTCATCATTAGAAATTACAAAAAACTCAGTTTCTCCTGCCGTTAAAATTAGTAATGAAGGATTTTCAAATAGCAATTCAACATTATAGTTTTGACCATTATTATCTTCATGTAATAATTCACTCTGATTGATACTTACTCCAATTTGTGAAGCTGATGCATATTGTGAATATCCAAAAATACTCATGCCTAACACAAACAGTACAACTATGCCTGCTTTTTTCGAGCTGTTCACGACTAGTTTTTAGGAATTTACATTTTAACCAAAAAGGAAAAAAAACCCAATAAATTGTGTAAAAGTTTTGATCTAATCTTAAAGCTCATTAGAGCTAACAGAATAAATCAAAATTATATGATAATTTATCATTGGCTAGAATTAAACTCAAGATAGGAGAAAATGAAATTGAGGTTGACTCTAGAGATTTTTATGTTGATAATCAAACCTTAGGTGAAATAATTGACGATCTATCACATCACTTACCTGAAAATCAAGCTAAAATTGTATATGAAACAGATTCTACCACTACAGGAGCAATCGAACATCCTGCTCAATTTGGTTTGGAATATTTAGATGATGCAGAAGCATATGAACCAGAATTTAATGAGCCAAAGTACATTACTTTTCACGAAATAAAATCAAAATTAAGAATTTTAGAAACAAGCAAGTTTTTTGAATCTCCAAGGACTGTAACTGAAACTGTTCAACAACTAAGGGAATATGGATGGGCTGCTAGTCCATTAGATGTTTCAAAAGCTCTAGCAAAAATGGCCTCTAACAAAGAAATTATGAAAAACTCTGAAGATAATAGAACCCACTATTTTTCTCAAGAACAATTGATTGCTAACTAGAAAAATAATTACATTTCTGACATTCTAAGAAAATTTCTCCGTCTAAATGATCAAAGTGTGTATTACATTGTTTGCAAGTATGATGCATATCAAAATATCCGTCTTTTTCAATTTTTCCGATTCTATTTGAATCCAAATCTGTACTTTTACATTTTATACAATGACAACCACATTCTATTTGCATGACTAATCTCCGATAATGTATGTATAGTTGAAATGACTATACAAATCATTGGAAAAGAAAAGAGAGATTCCAATCGAAATTGATGATCATTTCAAGCTTTTTGGAAAAGAACCATGGGAGGTAGACTATGGTGAAAAATGTGTTATTTGTAATGTACGAATTGATGAATATGGATTCTGTTCTTGTGGATCTAGTGGAGATTAAATTTTCTTAAAAGAGGAACCATCATTATCATTAAAAATCCAACAGCTAAGGGGGCAATTATTGG
>JABDOO010000059.1 GCA_013043295.1 Candidatus Nitrosopumilus sp. | reverse complement strand
ACATCATTTGTTCAATTTATGGAATCAGATGGAGATGATAATGTCTGGTTTGTTGAACAACAATCAAATAAAATTGGAACAGTAAAAATTACAGAAGTTCCAGTAATTCCATCACAAATAGAATCATCTAATAATTTTGAAATAAGATACACTGAATTAGCTTCTCCATTGATTGCTTTAGGAATTATTGCAACATCATTGTTTTATGTAAAAAGCATACAGGATAAAAGAAGATTAAATTCTTTAATTAATTCTTAGATAATAATCCTGCAGACTTTATGCCCATAGTTCCTGCAAGTAATCCAATAGATATCAAAACAATTGTTCCTGCTGGAGTAATATCTAATATGTAAGAGACAAGGATTCCCACAATAACTGAAAAAATTGAGAGGCTCATTGAAATTATTGCAGTTTGTTTGAATCCTTTACCATACATTATTGCAGTTACATTTGGAATTACAAACAGAGCTGAAATCAATAAAACTCCTACAAGTTGAATAGAAGTAACTACAGTAATTCCTGCCATAAATACAATCAAGTAGTTTATTTTTTCTACAGGAATTCCACTAACTTTTGCTTGCTCTTCATTAAATGTAGAATAAAGAAGTTGTCGATAAAGTAACAAAATTACAATTAAAATTGCTCCAGTTAATCCCAAAATTAGAACTGTATCATCTACACTAACAAGTAGAATACTTCCAAAGAGAAAACTAAAGATATCAATTGTAAAACCTCCAGATAATCCAATAATTACAAGCCCAACTGCTATGCCTGATGACAATAAAACAGCAATTGATGCATCACCTGAAATGTTGTATCGGTCTTTAACTTTTGTAATAATTAGAGCACTAGCTATTGAAACTCCATATGCTGCCCACAATGGATATACACCAGCTAATAATCCCAATGCAATACCCCCAAATGACGAATGTGCAATTGCATCACCAAATAAGGAATAGCGTCTTAACACTAAGAACAAACCAACAATAGAGCAAAGAATTGCTATAGCTATTCCAGAAATCAGTGCTCTATGCATAAAGCTAAAGGTTAGAATTTCAAAAGACATGATTAATGATGATGCATATGTTCCTGCATTGAAGCTTCAGAATATTGTTTTACTAATTTATCATCAGAAAAGAATTTTTCTGTTTCACCATGAAAGAACAAAGTCCTATTCAAACATGCCACATGATTTGCAAGTTTGTTAACAGCATCCAAATCGTGAGATGACCAAATTATTGTAATTTTTTGTTTGGAATTTAATTCTCGAAGAATACTGAAAAATAAATCAATACTTTGTTGATCTATTCCTGTTACTGGTTCATCTAAGATCAAAATTTTAGGATTATTCACTAAAGCTTTTGCAATAAAAACACGTTGTTGTTGTCCACCTGATAGTTCCCCTATTCTTCTATTTCGAAGTTCATGTATCCATAATTGCTGTAAAATTTCATCAATTTTGTTTTCATCAGATTCTTTTCTTAGTCCCATTCTTACAACATCGGTAACTGTTACTGGAAAATTTTTTTCAAAAATTGGTTTTTGTGGTACATAACCAAGCTCTTTTAGATAATTTTTAGATTTTTTAATATCCTCATCAAAAAATTTGATGGTTCCTTTGTACTTTGTATGAAGTCCAAGCATTGATGCAAAAAGAGTAGATTTTCCTGCTCCATTTGGACCAATTATGCCTAGAAAATCGCCTTGGTTAACTGTAAAACTTACATCATCAAGCGCCTTGACATCAGGGTATTTTACTGTAAGATTTTTGATTTCTACTACTTTCAACATAATGCTTCCTTGAGATTTTCAAAATTCTCTTTCATTTTAGAAATATAAGTTCCGTCTGTAGCAACTTCTAATGGAGATAGTATCAGTACTTTACCACCAATTTCATTTGCAATAATTTCAGAAGTTTTTTGGTTTACAGATTCTTCACTAAAAATAACTTTAATGTTAAGATCTCTTGCTTTTGAAATTACTTTTTCTAATGTTCTTGCAGAAGCTTCACCATGAGGATTGTTTGAAGAGAGTATGGTATGTTGAGTTAATCCATATTCATCTGCAAAATATGAAAATGCTTCATGAAAAGCTATGAAATCACTTTTGCAGGATGATAATTCTAAACGAATTTTTGAGTCAAGTTCATCTAATTGTTTTATGTATGCAGCTGCATTTATTTGGTAAAATTCTCTATTTTCAGGATCTGAATTTGAAAGTCCATTTGCAATATTTTGAACTTGAGTTTTAGCAAGTATTGGATTTAACCAAATATGTGGATCTCCTAAAACATGATCATCATGCTTGTCATCTGATTCTTCTTCATGACTTTCAACTAAAATTCCATTACTTGTATCAATAATTATTCCAGAAAATCCATTTTCTTCTAAACTTTCAACCCATGTTTCAAAACCAATTCCATTTATGATAATAAGATCAGCTGTTTGCATTTTTTGAACATCTTTAATTGTTGGTTCCCAATCATGAGGTTCTACTCCAATTGGAGTGAGCAAAATTGTATCAATTTTATCTTGTCCAATGTTTTGAGAGAATTCATGAAGGGGATAAAATGATGAAATAACTTTTAGTTTAGAATTTTCAGAAACGACTGAATTTTTTGCAGAATCGGTTCCATACACAGCAAATACAGCAAGAGGAATTACAACAGAAATAGCAATTATTCCCATCTTGCTTTGATTGTTCATGACCAAAAACTAGGTGAATTATTAATAAATCTATAAAATCTTAATAAGATTAATTGCTAAACTTATAAGATAATTAATAACATTAGGCGTATGCCAATAGTTTCAATCTCACTAAACAATGAAATTCTTTCAGAATTAGACAAGCTTCAATCTTCCATGGGGTTTTCAGGTAGGTCAGAAGCTATCAGAGCAGGAATCAGAGCATTTGTTTCAGAAGAAAAACAAAAAGCTGATTTAGCAGGAAATATTCACGCAATTCTTTTGGTGGTACACAATGATGAATTTGATCATGTAGTTTCGGGTATTACTCACAATTTTGAAGATTTGATTACAACTCATCTTCATAGCAAGATTGAAAAAGAAAAATGTATGGAATTATTTTTGATTGATGGGGATGCAGAAAAAGTATCTACAATGACAAAGGATTTTCAAACAAACAAAAATATGGATACTGTGAAACTAGTAGCACTCTAAAGATTAAGTGAAGTTTTTCTAGTTACAAAAATAATACTCATTATAGAAATTACAAGTACAAGAATTGTAATACTTCCAAATTCAGGTGCAACAACTAGAGCAAATTCTGTTTCTTGTCCTGTGTTTCTTATATTTTCAAACTTTATGATTGTCGGTCCAGTTTGATCTTCAGAAAATGTAAATTTTTCAAATTCACCACCAACTTGTGCGACTCCAGATACACGATGAATTTCCTGCCCATTTTGGATTATTACAAATGTATAATCAGAGCTTCTCAAAGGATCGTTTGTTCGTCCATCCCTAATTGTAAAGATAAAATTTGTAGCAACATCTGGTTCTACATTTAATGGATCCCATGAAAGATTTACCTTATAGTCTTCACTTTTTGTATATGCTTCCAATGGAAATGCAGTATCTTGACTGGTAGATAATGTGAATTGCATGTTATCAGGTAGAATGTCATTAGATTTTTTTATCTCATTTTTCAGATAGCGTAAATGATCTTGTAACATTACAAGATGTACAATTCTTTCATGATCTTCTGTATAATCATCTACTGAAACTGATGATTTGAAAAGTTCTATACCATTAACGGTTGCAGTGTAGCTCGGAGGTAAAAATTCAACAAAATCTTTGGGAAAATGAGTCTCTACATGTACAACTGAAACGTGAGACATTTGTTTTTCACTCCAATCAAAAGGCATTTCAAATGTAACTTTTTTCTCTTCAGAATTATACTCTAAATTTGAAATTGTATCAAAATATGACTTTGAGCGAAATTCAACATCATTATTCTCAGAGTCTTTTTCAATGAAGGAGATAGTTTCAATCAGGCTCAAATCAGCATTGTAGATGCCTGAATTTTCTATGATATTGGTAGGCTCATCGATAGTTCTTACTTCAATTTCAAAATTATACAATCCACCAGATGTAAAAAGAGGACCAACTATTTCAATAGGGTTGGATTCTGTTCCATACCAGGCACCTAGTAGAGAATCCTGCTCCCCTTTAATTACAAAAT
>JABDOO010000071.1 GCA_013043295.1 Candidatus Nitrosopumilus sp. | reverse complement strand
GTCCTACAGGAATAGGCGTATTATGGGTAAAAAAATCTGTACTGGAAACTATGGTGCCTTTCCACGGTGGTGGTGATATGATAAGAGAAGTTCACAAATATGAAACTACATGGAATGATTTGCCCTACAAATTTGAAGCGGGCACTCCAAACATTGCCGATGTTGTGGGATTGGGTGCAGCAATTGACTATCTTACAAAAATTGGCATGGATAATATTCGAGAGCATGAAGTAGAATTAACAAAATATGCAATAGAAAAATTGTCTGCTGTTAAAGGACTTCATATCTATGGTACAAAAGATATCTCAAAACGTGGTGGTGTTATTTCATTTAATTTTGCAGATGTTCATCCTCATGATGTTGCACAAATTATTGATGAAGAAGGTATTTCAGTTAGATCTGGCCATCACTGTGCACAAGTACTAATGGAAAGACTAAACGTTGCTGCAACATCAAGGGCAAGCTTTTACATTTACAATACTAAACAAGACATTGATATTCTGGTTAATTCATTAAATATTGTGGCAAAGGTGTTCAAGTTATGAGTAGTAATGCAGACATTTACCATGAAATGATAGTTGATTATTCAAGAAATCCAATTAACTATGGAGAAATTGAAAATCATGATGTAACGTTTCATGACTCTAATCCACTATGTGGAGATAGTATTGACATTGATATGAAAATTGATGAAAACAAAGTTACTGATATTAAATTTCATGGAAAGGGATGTGCAATCTGTATGGCATGCTCTTCTGTATTGACTGAAATTACTAAAGGCAAGACTCTTGATGAAGCAAGAGCAATCGAGAAGAATGATGTTTTGAGTGAGTTAGGTCTTGAACATTTACAAGCAGTACGAATCAAATGTGCACTGCTTTCATTAAAAGTACTAAAATCTGCTCTTTATACCTACATCGGCAAGAATCTAAAAGAATCAGATGATGTGGATAAACTAAAAGAAGAGGCAGCAAATCTGTACTAGTATGAGTGATTTTACTCCTAATGTTCCAATTGCACTTCAAATTAGAAAAATAATCTTTGAAAAATATAATGACATTGATGCTAAATTTACAAATGATGAAATTTTTGAAATCATAAAAACAAATGGTGACTTTGATCCTTCTTGGATAATTGATGACACTGAATCTTATTTCAATGACCTTTGTGATTCTGGTCTTGCAAGAAATATAGCTCAGAATTTTACTACGATATATCTAAAGTTGTTTGATCCTATGGAAAAACTTCATTGCAATGCTTGTGATAATGATATCTATTTGGGATCTTCTGAAGAAAGAAAATGTCCAAACCCTTCTTGTAAATCGTCTATTTAGATTTGTATTTTATTGCAGCATCTTCTAATGCCTTAATCATTGGTAGTTTTTCACCTGTAAGATAAAGCACTAGCGCACCTCCTGCAGTGCTGATGTGGTTAATTTTATCTGCCAGTCCTTGTTGCTTTAATGCAGTAGTGAGATGACCTCCACTAACAATTGTGGTAGCCATTGAATTTGCAACTGAATTTAACAATGCTTTTGTTCCATAACTGAAATTTTCTTTTTCAAAAAATCCTGCAGGACCGCTGATAAATACAGTTCCTGCACCTGCAATCAATTTTGAATAGTACTCTACTGTCTTTGGTCCCAAATCAAATATTTTGTCTCCCTTCCCCATCTCTCTTACGTCCATCTCTACTCTCTCTCCATCTTTGTCAATTGCAATATCTACAGGGGTTGCAAAGACATCTGGATATTCTCCAATCAATGTATGAGCTTTGGCAACAACTTCTTCTTCACGTTTAATTCCCATTGGGGATTTGATTCGTGCTTGTGCTCTCATGAACACGTTTCCAATTAATCCTGTCAACAAAACATGGTCTGCACGACCATTTTGAATCAATAATTTTATCGCCTCTAATCTGTCTGGAATTTTGGAGCCTCCTAAGACAATTACATGCGGTGCTTTTGCAACTGTCATTATTTCATCCAGATTTCTAACCTCTCTTTCTACAATTCTTCCCGCACAGGCTGGAAGAACTTGTGGGAATCCGACTATTGATGGATGTGACCTATGGGCACTAGGAAATGAATCCAATACAACAAGATCAAATAATTTAGATAAACGTGAAACCATAATTGTTTTTGCTGCATTCTCTGGAGTAAATTCGTAATTTTCTTCTGCACATAATCTTAGATTATCTAAAAGTAGAATTTCTCCTTCTTCTAAATTTTTGATTGCATTTTGTGCTGCCTCTCCAATTGTGTCTTCAACATATTTTATTTTTTTATTCATCAACTTTTCAAGAACTTTGGCATGCTTGTCCATTCCAGTATACTCGTTATTTCCAACTCTTCCTTGATGAGACCCAATTACCACTTTAGCTTCTTTTAATGAATCTAGAGTTTCAATAGCCTCTTCAATTCTCCTAGTACCTGATATTTCATGTGTTTCTGGATCTATTGGACAATTCATATCCACTCTCAAAAAAACAGTCTTACCTTTTAGGTCAAAATCATCTAGTGTGAGTACCTTCACAATTTGTCTATTGCCCACTTGGTTAAATTCTTTGAGCCGATCAGGTTTTCATAATCTACAATTCAAAACTTATCTATTGACAAAAATTAAAAGACACGTGATAGAGGTTTCAATAATTGCAAAATTGGCTTTTTGATATTAGGTCTCGTTCATTTGTTCTACTAACAATTTTCTTTCTAATTCTTACTGCACTAGTCTATTTTGAAATCACTGAAAGTTTTGATCAAAGTATAATCTTGTTCTTTTCTGAAAATGTTGGAAATCCTACATTGGATCTTGTCATGCAATCCATTACAGAAAGTGGTGAGGCCTTGTGGATGTTGGGTTTTGCAATTTTGATTTTAATTATTCCAAAAACACGTAGAGTTGGAATTACACTGATGATTTTAATTGTAATTTCTACACTCCTTACTGGTTATGTTAAATGTGGTGTAGATAGAGAGAGGCCTGATTTTGAATACGAATCAGTAGATTTTCCTGTGCCTGTAAGCAAGGATACCTTTGCATTATTCTGTGAAGGTGGATATGACGCATCATTTCCTTCTGGGCATGCTGCAAGATCAATGATATTTGCAATTATTCTTGGATATGCACTATCTGAGAGATTCCCTCGTGGGGCATATCTGATGTTTTTGTATCCGATACTCATTTCATTAAGCAGACTCTATGTCTTGGAGCACTATCCAATGGATGTGATTGGTGGAACTGTAGTTGGTGTCATGCTAGCTGGTGTCATGGCAAACAGAACAAAACTTTACAAAATTTTTGATAAATCAAAAACCTAACTCTGTTAAACTATCCCTATGAATTAAGACCAAAGCATAGTGCTCATCGTCATGATGATATGTCCAATATTTGATGTCTCTGTCTTCCTTTTTTTGTCTTAATCCTGTTGTAATTCCTGTTGTCACAGAATATCCAATCCTTTTTGCAGTCTTTGATTCTTTTGGCATTAGAACCTTGAATCCTTCTTTTCTTCCACTAAATCCCAAATTTACCATATCTTCAACTGCAGCCATTGCTTCTTTTTCATCTTTCAAATCATAAGTTTTTGATATTGGCAAATCTTTTGGATGAAATTCCATGATATTGATAATTTCTCTTAACTAATATTTTTTAAAATTTTCCATTCCCCAATCTCCCTTCCTGCAACTACACAAATACTGTGTAAAACCTGTGTAACACAAAACATTTTGCAAATTTACAAATTATCAAGCTAATTTTACTCGTAAAACTTTTGTAAATAGTTGTAAATTAATTATTTTTTTCTTTACAAATTTTATCCCGATTTCCTTTTTGTTACCGAATAACACTTTGTAAAACCTGCATTTTTCTACAAATCTACTC
>JABDOO010000065.1 GCA_013043295.1 Candidatus Nitrosopumilus sp. | reverse complement strand
TCTCAAGAGTTCCTTTTTGTGGATACATTCCAAAAATTTGTGCAGCATTTGTACTTGTGAATCTGACAAATTGTTCTAGAGTAATTTTCTTTTGATTGACCCCATCATTGAGTAAAATAGGAATTACTGTTCCAATTCCAGGAAATCCTGCTAGAGCACTCCAAACATCATCCCCATCTAGTTTCAGTTTTAGTTGATTTGCAACGTGATCTGTGCCTATTGTATCAATTTGGTTGGATGACAATGCATTCCATACTGCTTGCCTGTCATTTTCTGTTCTAATTGGAGGCATAACTTTAGCAAGATAACCTGATTGCTTCTCATAAGATAGGGTAAGATAATGAGGACATGTTTCTACATATATTTTGGTTCCAAGTTTTTTCTCTTCTTCAATTTGTTGTAGTGCACGCTGTGAACCAATGTGAACAAAATAGATAACACAATCGTAATCTCTTCCAAACTTTGAAACGGTTTTGATTGCTTTTGCTTCAAATTCAGGTGAACGACTAGATGACCAGGCAGATAATCCATCTTGATTTTTTTCTTTTGCAGTTTTTATTCCACAACCACATGATTCATAATCTTCAGCATGAACTAGAACAGGACAGCCAAGTTCTGCTGCTTTCTTTACTGTTTGTTCAACTAAATCATCAGTTACATTTACTTGTGCAGCAACAAGATCTGATGAGTTTGGTGGCATATCCATGTATACATGCCCGACTTCCCCACCAAGATTCATGTATATTTTAAATGATGTAATCCCATTTTCAACACAAAAATTCATCTCGTTGATTTGTTGTGGTGTAAAAATTGAAGCATGTATTGCGTAATCAACATAGTGTTTTTGTGATGAAACAGATAGTTGATCTTGTAATGAATTTGTAAATGGATCACCTAGTCTAAGCATTCGCATCATAGTTGTAATTCCACCTATAGCTGCTGCATGGGATTCTGTTTGAGCAGCTTGATCTATAGAAGAATAAACTCCATAGTGAACATGGGTGTCAATTGGACCTGGAACTGAAACTAATCCTGCACCATTGATTTTTCTATCACAGGCAGGAGTATCAGTTGAAAAACCAACGATTTTTCCCTCATCAATTATGATGTTTTTCTCAACCATCCCCTGCGGAAGGATAACGTGAGAGTCAGTAATTATGGTATCATATGTCATCTGTGAATTTTGAGCATTTGAGGCTATTATGCGTTGAGAAAATGAATAAAAGAACAACCCAAAAGAGAAACTCTGAGGGCCGGTGGTTTAGGAGTATAATGCCTCGTTCGCAACGAGGAGGTCGAGGGTGCGATTCCCTCCCGGTCCACTTTTCCAGAAACTATTATACATAAATGAAAAATATCATCATCATGGAAGGTTTTGACGGCAAAAAAGCTGCACAAGATTACATGTCAAAGCATACTCTAGCATTCTCTACACCAGAGTTAACACTGATGAGGTTTGCATTTTGGTTAGGTGATTCAGTTCCAGATCCAAAAAACGATGGTAAAGGAATTCCAAGAATGATGACATATTTGGTAGAGCAGGACTTTGAACCAGTCTTAATTGATGATGAGACATATGTTCCATCAGGTGCAGTCAAGAGTTCAGCAAATGTTGGAAATGCATACAATGAGCAAATTCCTAGTGGGAAATTTTGTTCTGAATGTGGTACTAGTTTATCAGCAACTGCAAAATTCTGTCCTGAATGTGGAACAACACAAGAATAAGAAAATAAATTTTTAATTATTAATTTTAGGCCTTTGCACCACACTTTGTGCAAAACTTTGCATTTGCTCTAAGTGGTGAACCACACGAAGAACATCCATTACCACCCTGTGGTGCAGTTTGTGGAGATACAGTTTGTCTTGGCATCAAGGAAGGATCAGGTGAAGGTAAAGTTCCAACATCTCCAAATGCTTCTTGTGCAGAAACAATTCCTGGTGGACTGCCACCTACAGGATTTTCAGCAGTTCCAGATCTTGGTGGTTGACCCATACCTCCTGCCATCATTCCAGGTTGGCCCATTCCGGGCATCAATCCAGGAGATTGTGTATTTCCAGAGCCAGAGCCAATTGATTTTTTTAATTCAAAGATTACTTTGATAGCTAGAAATTCTAATGCAGAGTATGCGACTGTATAATCACCTAATTTTTGGAAGAATTCTTTGTCACTGATTTGTCCTTTCTTGTACATGTTATTAGTATCCAAAAATGATTCATAGTATCCTTGAGATTCATCAAACAAACTTTGTAGTTTGTCAAAGAGCATGTTTAAGGTATCTACTTCACCAAATGACATAATCTCACTCCATTTTTGGAATATTAATTACTTTAGGATCAAAAAAGAGGAAAAACGAGTGTTTGAATTTATGCGAGTGCTCTATCAATCATACCTTGGTATGATTCTTTAGATGCAGCACCTACTTGCTGGCTAACTATCTCACCTTTGTTTAAGAGGATTAAAGTTGGAATACTAAAGACATTGTATTTAGATGCCAATTCATTGGCTTCATCAACGTTAACCTTGACAAATTTAACTTTGCCATCATAGTCAGCTGCCAGTTCTTCAACTACTGGACCTACCATTCTACATGGACCACACCATTCGGCCCAAAAGTCTACAAATACAGGAATGTCAGAATTAATTACATCGACTTCCCATGATTTTGCATCTGAAATTTGTGTTACAGCCATTCTAAGATTATTTTATTGAACGTACCTAAAAACGTTCACCAGAATTAGCACCATATTTTTTGTTGGAAAATTAATTTTGATATATACTTAAATGACGTTTTGGTAAATCCCAGATATGAGTTCAGAATTAAGACTTAAAAAATTAAGAGGATCCGGCGGCTATGTTATGGCTACTGTTACTGATGAGCAACAAATGAAAGGCAATCTAGGCGGTCCTGATCTATTTTTAGCACCAATCGGAAGATTAGATGCAGATAAAATTACAAAGCATTTTTGCAATACTTGTGAAAAAGAATTTGAAGGTCCACCAAAAATTGAATTTGAAAATCCAAATGAAGAAGTTGCAGAGAATTTAATTCTTGCAGAACGCGGTCAATACATTTGCAATTCATGTAATGCATCAATTGCAGAATACAGAGAATTCAAAAAAGAAGATGAAGCAGGAGATGTAGGAGTTGCAAAACCACTAGAACCTCAAGTTCAAAGTGCACCGCAACAAGAAACTGCACCTCAACCAGAGCCAACACCACAACAAATACCAGAGCCAGCTACCACACAAGAAACTGTTACACAACCAGGACCTGCTACATCAGTTACATCAATTGAAGGAAAAATTGTATTTGATGAGAGTGCAAATAAAATTGGAACAGCAAAACAAGTTGGAATTGATTCTACTCAATCAATGGTTTTAGTAATTACTAAAGAAGATGGAACAGAAGGAAGTATTCCGTGGAGTAGCATCAAGAAAATTGGTGAAGTTGTTCTTTTAGGTAATCCTCAAGAAGCAGCACAGCCAGGAAAATGCTCTGGTTGTGGATTTGTAAACAAAGAGGGTTCCAAGTTCTGCGAAGAATGTGGAACTAAAATCTAACAGTTAGGAAATTTAATCAATGATACTATAGGCGAGAATGTAATTGGCAAAAAGATCAATCCCTAAAGGAGTAGTTAAAGACATTATAATTGTCGGAGTAGGGGTTTTAGTCATTTGGATTGGTCTGCAGGTGGCGTTTGGAACACAAAATCCGTTTTATGTTGTAGCAAGTGGAAGTATGATTCCAGTTTTAGAAGTTTATGATGTATTGATAGTTTCAGGTCATGAGCCCTTTGAAGACATTCAAGTAGGAGATATCATTGTTTTTAATCGGCCATCTGATCATGATAGAGTGATTGTACATAGAGTTGCATCGATTATTGAGGATGAGCCTAAAACAATTAGAACCAAAGGTGATGCAAATCCAGCATCTATTCCAGGTACTGACTTTCCAATAACAGAAGAAGAATACATTGGAAAAGTAGCATATACACTTCCTCAAGTAGGATATATCACTCAATTGCTAAAGCCTCCAATCAACTATATCATTATTGCAATTGTAATTGGGATAATGGTTGTAAAGCAATTGATAAAAAAGAAAAATGAAAAAGAACTTCCTCTTTCAGATCCACTAGATTCAGAAAACCCTGATACAATTGAAGAATTATCAGATATAGACAAGATTGAAAAAGATTCAGAATATTCCGAACACATTGAAGAATCTAAAGACTCTGAAGAGTTGGATGATACTGATAAACCTGAAAATGTGACAAAAGCTGCCAAGATCGATAAAACTTTCGAAGGAATAGAGGATTCCATAGACGATAAAACAAAATCAGAAGAAAAGGATAATCCAAAAAAGAAAGAATAAGTTTACAAATTTTCAGGCAAACAGGTTCACATATGCCGTATGACAAGAGCAATAGATCGTCCTGCTTGCTTGGTAGTATAATTACGTCAAATTTACTAAAAAAGGATCCTGAGAAATTATAAGTTTCAAGAGTAGCATCATTTATCAAGAAGCAGAAAAAGAAAATTCCTAATTGAAATATTTGCTTATTTTTTCAATAATTTTTGTAATTAGTTCTGCCTACGCACAAACTCCATTTCGAGATACTGCTGGATTGACATTAAATGGGATAGAATGGTGTGAAGAAAATTATCAGTTGTATTATTTTATGGGAAATGATTTCTTTGAACATCATAATCATTCTATAGAGTCAAGACTGTGTGGAAACTTGTACAATGACAAACTATGGTTGTATTCTGAACCAGACAGATATCAGAAACTAATTGAGCAAAGTAGAGTTTACTATAATTTAGAAATTCAAGAAAGTGAAATTGAAGCACAAGAGGGAAAAATTGATACAAAATCTGTAAACATTAAAGAAATTCCTCAAGAAATTGCACAACAACAAAAAGAATTAGAAGAATCTATTGTAGTACAGGAGCCAAATCAAGTGATAGAATCAAATGAAATTGAAATAGAAAACGAAATTACTGAAGAACAAATAGATGATTCCCAAGGTGGAGGTTGTCTCATTGCAACTGCAGCATACGGCTCTGAAATGGCACCACAAGTTCAACTGCTAAGAGAAATTAGAGACAATCAATTACTAAATACTAATTCAGGTGTTTCATTTATGACTGGATTTAACTCACTATACTATTCATTCTCACCATACATTGCAGATATGGAAAGACAAAGTCCAGTATTCAAAGAGATGGTAAAGATTGGAATTACGCCATTACTATCTAGTTTGTCAGTAATGCAATATGCAGAGACAGACTCTGAGGTGGTAACATATGGAATTGGGGTTATTTTGATGAATTTGGGAATGTATGTAGGAGTGCCAGCTATGCTGTTGTATCAAATAAAAAATAAAAGAAAAAAATGGTTTTAGGCGTTTTTGCTTATGTCACCACATATTCCAGGGGTAGAACCATCTGGAAGACATTCAGGACTAAATCCTGCAATTTCATCAATCTGTCTGTTTCCATTTCCGTTTCCTGAATCGCTCAATTCAAACATCATCCATGCTTCATCGTTAGATGCATTAGCATCTACAAATGAGTTGTCTGGATTCCATTTATGAACTAGGAAATATACTCCATTTGGAAGATCGGTGATATTGATTTCATTTCCTTCAACTGATTGGTGATATTGATCAACCCATCCAGCTTGAATTCCTTGTAGACCTACTTCACAATCCCAATAGATTCTTTGTGAAGTTGGTGATTCGTCGCCATTGTATTTGAATACATCAGCAATACAGAATCCAACTTTAACTGATGCAATTTCATTTCCATTTACATCAAGTGCTATTGCACCTGGTACAGATGGATTTGTTGGATCAGCGTATCTTATTGAGAATTCTCCAATATCATTAATGTGCCAGTGGTTGTGTGTTTCATGGAAGATGAATTCACTAACGGTCTCACTCCAAATGTTTTCTGATGGCATACCAAAGTTTCCTGCATCATCATATAGATTTTGGAAAGCATCTTGGGTAGCTCCTTCATTAGCATTTGGATCAGGGAAGAGTGGTTCAAATTCTAAAGCTCCAACTCCAACATTAGCCCATACATTGGTAAATCTTAGCCATTCATTTTGTTGTTGATTATGAATATTGAGATGTTTTGGAATTCCTGGAGATATATCTGGAAGAAGTGCGTCACTAGGAACACCTGATCCGCCATTATTTCCATTTCCATTTCCATTTCCATTTCCACCAGGAGCTGCTGCAGCATCCAATAACATTGGAGTTGCAAACATAAATCCAAAGGCAAGCAATACTGGAATCAGCATTAGAGGTTTTCGAAGAATGTTTTTTCTAATAGTCATTGAAATTTACAAGATTATTTGATACTTAAAGCCCTGTCAGTAAGATGAATTACAAGCTGTTTTGATTTAGATATCTTTTGCTTAAACACAGAAAGTATGAAAATTAGAATAATTTTCTAAAGAACAGAGTCTTTAGTTTTGAAAACTCGTTTAAAGTAGTCAGATGGCTCATTTGGTTCTACAATATCATTTTTGATACCTGCTAGATTTTTGGCCAAATTCTTTTTGTAACCTACTTGCATCTGTCTCTGTATTTGGATTCTTTGAGCTTGGGG
>JABDOO010000053.1 GCA_013043295.1 Candidatus Nitrosopumilus sp. | reverse complement strand
GTTACCATTCAACTACCACTCTACAATGAAAAATATGTTGCAAAGAGATTGGTAGATGCTGTTTGTAATTTAGACTATCCAAAAAACAAAATGCGAATTATGGTATGCGATGATTCTGATGATGATACTGTTGAATTACTTGAAGGTGTGGTTAATGATTATAAAAAGCAGGGATTTCAAATTGAGCATGTAAGACGTGGAACCCGAAATGGGTACAAGGCAGGCTCGCTAAAGCATGCAATGAAGTCCACTGATACTGACCTTGTAGCAATCTTTGATGCTGATTTTATTCCTCCAACTTGGTTTCTTAAACGAGCAATTCCTCACTTTTCAAAATCAAACATTGGACTAGTTCAATGCAGATGGGGGCATGTAAATGAAAACTATTCAACTATAACTCAAGTACAAGCACTGAGTATTGATTTTCATTTCCTAGTGGAGCAAAAAGCAAAAAGCAATTCTCATCTTTTCATGAATTTTAATGGTACTGCAGGAATCTGGAGACGTGAATGTATTGAGGATGCTGGAGGTTGGCATACTGCAACTCTGGTGGAAGACCTTGATCTCAGCTATAGAGCACAAATGAAAGGTTGGAAATGCCTTTTCTTACCTGATATTGTAGTTGATGCAGAATTACCTGCCCAAATGAATGGTGCAAAACGACAACAGTTTCGTTGGGCAAAAGGTTCTATCCAATGTGCAATCAAACTACTGTCTGATATTGGTTTAAAGCGTAATGTTGCAATTGAGGCAAAAATTCAAGCATTCATACAACTCACTCGTCATATTGTATATCCTCTAGTTCTGATACAATTTCTGACATTGCCTATCTTACTGGCTGCTCAAGTTAATCTCTATGTTGTAAGTGTCTTACCCGTACTAACAATTGCAACATATCTTGCGATGGGACCTGGGGCATACATGATAGTAATTCGGGGAATGTATCACAAATCTTGGAAATCTAAAGCAAAGTTACTTCCTGCATTACTAGTGTATAATGCTGGAATGTCTGTGAATAATACTGTTGCAGTTTTTGATGCAATACTTGGTAAGAAAAATGAATTTCATAGAACTCCAAAATATGGAATTGTAACAAAAAAAGATGATTGGAGAGACAAGGCATACAATTTACCATTTACACAAACAACTCTGCTGGAAATATTTTTTGGAGTCTATGGAATAATGGGAATTTTCATTGCAGTATTTTCAAATAATCCTGTCTTTGTACCAATTATCGCAATTCAAGCAATTGGATTTTTTTATATTGCTTACATGAGTCTGTCCCATACACGCTTTAAAAGAAATAAATCAAGTGATAATCGACCAAAAACTAAGAAAGAGAAGATGGCAAATACTGTTTACAAACTTTCCATGATTGGAATTCTTGGAATAATTATTTTTGGAGGATATATGGCCATTTCTGGTTATAATTCTGATATCTATCCACTTGATAGGATTAGAGGTAATCTTGATGGAATTGTTTCATCCTCAGATCCTGAAATGATTCGTGGACATTTAGTTGCAATTCAGGCCGATTTGGATACAGTGATGAAGAATTTACCTGAGACTACAAACTCTGATGGTTTGGTGATTTCTAAAAATCCTGTTTGGATATTTGCAACAGAATCAACTAATTTTCTGCGAATTCAGAGTAACATAGATGCAATGTTTGCCGGAGTTGATGAATTGTCTTCTCTCTCAAAAGACAATTCTGCTTATCATACTGGAATGCTAGATATCAATGACCGTGCATTGTTGTTACGAGCAAACATCATGGATGCAACTCCGTACATGTATGTCAGCCCTGCAAACATGATGATGAGTGTTATTTGGATAGCTGCAATTATTGGAATTTTTGCAGCGTTAAAACGAAAGAAGGAACAACTCAATAAATCAGATGAAGAAAATTAATGAATATTCAAGTCTTTTCTAATTTCATCTACTGCTCTAATACCATAAATGTCTCTTACTTGCTGAATTCTAATTGATTCTTTTAGCATGTCTCTTCCTATGGCATTAGTCAATACTGAATAAACATCACTGAATCTAACTTCCCACTTGTCTGCGCAATCTAAAATTTTACTTACTGCCCATTGCCTTACCTCGTGAGGCAATGGAATCTTCTCACCTGATTCTATTGAAATTCTATCAAACAAGTTGACAATGTCTGCAGTTTGTGATGCCATTTTTTCAATATCTGCTGTCACTCCGTACTTTGATTCTGAATTCATTCTGATGTTTGATTGATACTCTGAGAGTTTCAACAAGGCCATCATTTCTTTAGATGAATCACTTGAAGATTTGCTGGTAACTTCCTTGATAGATTGCAATTCTTCAAAGAGTTTCTCAGATTTTTTATGGAATTCAATGGTTGATTCATCTTGTCTTTTTAGGGTATCAGAAACTGATGATATTTTTTGCTCAATGCTGTTTGTTTTATCAAACACATTTTGTTTGAAATTTGAAAATTCTGATTGAACTGATTTTAGTCCTTCTCCTACAAACGCAGTAGAATCTGCCCTTTGTGATAATGAACTAATCTCTGTCTCAATCTTATCAATTTTACCTCCCAAATCTTTAATGGATTCTAGGCTCAAATTATCAATAGAACTTGCTTTTGAGGCAACTGTCTCAAATTGTTGCTTTAATCCCTCAATTACTCCTTCTAGTGAATCAATTTTTGATGCTTTAGATGAGATGGCATCAATTGTTATTTTGATTGCTTCTAATTCTGCATTAATATTTCCCGTAGATGATACTCCTTCAGAAATTCTTCCCA
>JABDOO010000048.1 GCA_013043295.1 Candidatus Nitrosopumilus sp. | reverse complement strand
ATCCAGAGTATAATAATTGCAGACATGTTTTACCATTGTACTAAGTGATTAATTATGATAAATTGTGATATTTGATTAATTTTTTAGATTTGTACTAAAGTTCTTTTAGTTTATAATTTTGAAAATCAAATTACTTTAACTGTAACATAAGTGGATACAGACACATCTGGAATTTGTGTACCAATTAGAATTTTATAGATTCCTTGATGAATATTTTCATCAACAAAAATAGTTACAGGAATTTCTATTGGCTGATCCCGTACATTTGTTGATTCTGTTTTTGTGTTAACTTTGATTAATTCTGAATTTGAATTTCCAGTTAAAATCAAGTCAATGCTCTGATTCAATTCAGGTACTGCAGTGACAAGAATTTCTTTTTGTTGTCCTTGTTTAATTGAAATAATTTTATTTTTTGTCTCAAGTGAGATTGGAATTGTTATCGATGAATCTAAGACTCCGATATTGTTTTCTACCCATTCTGTAAACCATATCTCATCACCCTTAAAGGCAAATCCAAAGCTTTGAGATAATCCACAATCAATCATGTCTCCACAATCCGACCAACTGGGGTTTTTTGATGGAATGTCATACTCTATTAGCGATTCAGAACTAGGATTAAACACTGCTAATCTATTTCCAGTTTGTTGATTAAACCACATGTTCCCATCTGAATCAAATGCATTCCAGTATGGGCGTGAAATTGGTGTTTTAATCAACCCTGAAGCATTACCGTAGGTTGTCACTGATGGTTTTGATGTGACAAATTCTATCACTTTTTCATCCTCTGGATTAAATTTGTAAAATGAATTTCCTGCGGTGTCTGCAATCCAAAGACTCCCTAAAGGTCCTAATGCAACACCGTTAGGTGCCTGAATTGAAGTTGGAAGAGGAAATTGTTCTACTTCTTGTGTGTTGGAATTTGTTTTTACAAGAATCACTTCTTTTTGATATTTCCACATGATAAACCACATGTATCCATCACTATCTACAACTGCCTGACTTGTGAAGAATCCATCAGGAACAGAAAGAGTGGAATCAGCATATTGACCATCATCTAATTTTTCATGATTTAAAACTACAATCTGTTTTCCTGTAAAATCATTAATTACAAAATTATCATTGTAAAGACCAATTTTTTGTGGTGATGATTTTCCTGATTTGCCTTTAATCTCAAACTTTGAATATTCCTCATTAGGAATAGAAAATCTCCACATAGAACCATACTTGTCATCTGTAAACCAGATTTCATTATCATCAGTAAATGCGATTCCCCACATCATTGATGCACTGTTAAGAGACCACATATCATTGGGATATTCTGTAAATTCTTCAGAGGTTGGATCAAACATTGCAATGTTTCCTGTATTGGTTTGTGTAAACCATATCTTTCCTTCAGAGTCAGCAATTATTGAAAGTGGTTGAGTACAAGGAGTAGGAATTTTAAATTCTTTGATATATTGATTCGTTTTAGCATTTGAACTACCACAATGTTGTTCTCTTTCATCAGGAGAATATTTGTCAGCAGGGGTTCCCGTAATCATTACTTCAGGTTCTTCTTTGTCTTCATTTTGAATTTCAGTTGATTCATCAAATACAGTAAAAGTAACTGCTAAAATTATTAAAAATGCCATTCCTATAACAAAATAAATTGGCTTTTTCACACATCAAAGCCCTTTCATTCAGTTATAATTGATCAGTGTGTTTTACCGTTGTACTAACAAAATTTTCTGGTACAACTGTAGAATTTCTAGGAATATTTTTTATAATCTTGATTAATCAATATTTTAGTGTATGATTGAAATGGATAGTTTTCTTAATGATGAATATGCTAAATTAATTCTAAAATCCACTGCCACCTTTAAACCAGTTTCTGAAATTCACAAAGATACCAAAATACCTCTTGGCACCATTTATCGAAGGTTAGAGATTCTCAAAAATGCAGGATTAATACAAGTTGCAGGCTATATTGAAGATGGAGTCAAAGTCAAAACATATCATAACAAACCTAAAAGATACCATGTCTCAAATCCCCGAATCGCACAAATTTTAGAAATTATTAAGAAAAATCCTGCTATTTCGTATAGAGATTTGCATAAAATTACTGGATACCCGTTTGGCACTTTGTCCAATTCTCTATATAATTTGGAAAAAGACTCTAAAATTATTGTCAAGCGATTTGCAAGGCGTACACATTATTTCCCTTTACACATCCCATCTATTGAATACCCTGTATTGATTAATCTAAGAAAAGAAACTGCACAAAAAATTATTGTATTCCTTGCAGAAAATCAAAAAGGTACGACTTCAGACTTTAAAAAATATACAAACAAAGCTCCATCTACAATTTCTATAACATTAACTAATCTAATCGAAGAGAAAATAGTTAAAAGAATTTTTGATTTTAAACCTTATTTTGTTTTAGAAGATCCTCAATTTGTTCAAAATATCTTAACTAAAATTTCTCCAACTACTACTGATAAACTAAAGGATAGATTTGCAGATACGTTTTCTTATTTTTAATCTGATCTGAAAATACCTACAATAAAAAACGATAACATTATTAAAATTAAACTGTGCGTGATGTATCCATGTATGCCATATGCGTTATCAAAAAATGGATAAAACAAATTAATCCATGATGTACTCTCTGCTATTGTAATTGCAACAAATGCACAAAATACCATTAACAGTCTTGTACTCTTAAATTCCCTATATGTAAGAAATCCCAACACAGATAGAAACAAACCAAAAATTAGACTGACAACATGTATTGCATAATAACCTCTCTCAGATGAATCTATTTTTTCAAATCCTATTGGAATTGAAATTAAAAGAACACCAACAGCTACTGTCAAAAGAATATTTGTTTTATCTTTGATTGTAAGAGTTGGTTTTTGCAATATTTTTATCTAAAAGGATATTATTTTAAATTCTTTGGAACAATGATAAAACAATATCATCATTAATTAAAGTTGAAATCAATTAATTGTTAATGAGTGTGCTTGAGAAAAACTATAGAGCATTTTCAAAGTACGCTCTATTTTTTACCTCTATGGCATTTTTGTTAATTTTTGGTAGTATCAAAGATTCACAGGCAGAGGAATTTACAATTAGTATTCCTTTTGGAGCATTTAATCCTGAACTAAATACGCCTGCTGAAGTATGGTATGACCCACCAATTTTGTCTATTCAGTTAGGGGACACTGTAACTTGGATTAATGATGATCGTGAGGGACATACAGTAACCAGTGGAGAGGGTTCAGGCAGATTTGAATGGATGAATACAAAGGAACTAGGAGAAGCAGATGGGATATTTGACAGTCAACGATTCATGCCAAATGAATCATGGGCATACACATTTGATAAAGCAGGTGTATTCAATTATTTCTGCATTATTCATCCGTGGATGAGTGGGGTAGTAACTGTGAACCAGACAATCCCTGATTATCCTCATGATGCATACGGAAACAGAATTGAATCCTTCCCTGTGATTCAATTTACTCCAGATAAATTAATTGAATTTGATCTTACTTGGGAGCCAAACATAATCAAGACTTTTGAAAAAACCACATTTGTTTTTCAAACCTATGATGGAATAACAAATTCAAACCTAGACAAGATGATGTATGATATGATAATTACACAAAACGGAAAAGAAGTATTTCAAGATTCAGGAATAACTCAAGTTGGAGGAGATTATAGAAATGTAATTTTTGAGAACTCAGGCCCCATAGAAATTAGATTTCAGAATATTGTGAGCAGTGGTTCTTCAGGTATTGATAGCATTGCAAGAGAGTCTGTAAACCAACCACTATTTCGTACTGTGGTATTCTCTACAATAGTATATGATAATCCCGAAAAAATCACAACTACTGAAACTATGATACAGCCTGCACAAAGACTAGATATCTATTATGAACTGTTAGTTGCAATAATACTAGTTCCTGCATTAATGCTACTTGGAATAATAATTTACATGAAATTCAGAAAGTCAGAAAATTATTCACAGGAGAAATCAACCCCACTATAACACCATGAACCTAAACACTGAACGTAGACTTGTTAGAGGAGCAATACTTGTTTCTATAGTATGTGGAGTATCATGGATGGCTATATGGGAAATATCAAGTCCTAGTAATTCCCAAAATAATGCTGTTTTAGGCACAAAAATAGCCGTATCTGGATTTGGTGAGATAAAATTGTTTAATCCACAAAAAGTAGATTTGTTTTCTACAAATATCTACCAAGATATGCAACTAGGATTTCAAATATCAAAACCCAACAATGATTGGGAAATTCATTCTACAGTAGATGAACTAAGTTCTAGTGAATTATCTTCATTACAAACAAAAGGATTTGTTGGTGGAATTTATGTTGAAAAAAACCACAACAAGCAATTCATGCTGACAATTTTTGATATTAAAAAAGATAATTTTGTTTTACATGACTATGTTGATCAACAAATATCTTTAATGGAATCTCAAAAAAATATTACCGTTCCATTTGAACAAGTTTCTCCAGACAATGATTGGGCATTGTTTGCAGTTGAATCTTCTGATAGCGATGTACCATATGGTGAACAGCTTTTGTTTCTAAAAGACAATAGACTATACATGTTGCAATACTCTGGAGAATCCCCACAAACTCTTGACTCTGAACAGATAAATGATTTTAAAACTATCATGGATTCATTTGAGGTAATCTAGATGAAAATATTTTATTCATTTTTGATAATTTTTCTAGTTGCAAGTATCGGATTTTCTACAAATTTGGCATTTGGTCATGGTTTAGGTGGAGAAACCCATCCTCCAGTAAGCTTGGATGGACGAGATGTTACATTATCTATTGACATTTCTCCATCTGTATTTGACAAAGATGATCCTCAAAGATACATCACACTAAATCTAAGTGAATCAAAAAATCAATCCATTGTAGAGCATGTCACCTTTGCATTGGAGATGACAAAAGATGGTGAACAAATTTTTAGACGAATATTTCATGATGATTCTGGAAATTTAATTATCAAAGTAATCAGTGATGATTCAGATGAAATCAAGATCAAGGGTGATAAATCCCCTGCAATAGAGGCATGGATGAAAACTGCAACTGAGCCTGTAACCATGACTGGAAATATCTTTAATTCTGGCGGTTTGTATGAGTATAAAGTAGAAATACTTACAGCTGATTCTGATTTTAATTTTCTTGATAAAAGACTAGAATTGATAGGGGCAGTTAGTCTTGCTGAACATAATACGTATGAAATACTGGATTCTCAAGGAAATAGCAATGAAGTTAATGTTATTTCATATTTTGATACTATAGAAAATTTTGAGTTTGATTCGGATAAGATATTTTTCTCCATGCCTTTTGACTGGAATCAGGATTTTGAACAGCTAAGCGTGGTGCATGAGGAAGTCAGAATTTCAAAAGAATTTTCAGAGTTTCTTCATACAAAATATGAAGCAAAATTAAATGGCATTCAACTAAAAGACACGAATGTAACCATTGATGATTATTCTGTAGATGGAAGAACTGTTCACATTGTTCTAAATCAAAAAGAACTAAATGAAATCAGGGAACAAGCAATGCAAGAATCAATATCACAAATGTTTTTTGAACTGGGTCCAAGTAATGATGCTGGTTTGCCTTTAGAGGCTATAACCCCTGATATGAGATATAGAGTCTTCTTGTCATGGGAGCCTGAAATAATCAAAGCTGGTGAAGACGTTACTTTGTTCTTACAAACAAATGAATTATTCACAGACAAGTCTAACAAAAATATTGAATATAAAGTGGAAATGTCCTTTGATGGAAATCAAATTTACAAAGAACATATTTCAGGTACTGTAAATTCTGAAACTCCAGATAAAATCCCTTTCAACTTTTCTCCTGAAAACGTAGGAACTGTTAAATTAGATATGTTGGATATTGAAGGAAATACACTATCAGATGTTAGTTTCTTAGTTGTTGTTAATCCTCAAGAAGTTGCAAAATTCCCAATAAAGTTAGAAAGTATTTCTGAATCAAATCCAGATGATGGAAAATATAGAGTAGATCTTACATGGTTCCCAAATACGTTGGAATTAGGCGAATCTGAGTTCATAATGTCATTTTATGATAAAGATTCTAGGATGACGACAGGCGATGTTTCATATGATTTTGTACTAGTGCAAAACGGAACTGAGATTCATCGCAAATCTGGAATTGCAAGTGGTGGTGGAACTTTTGAGAACTTTGTTTTTGTTGAAAAAGAGGTAGGTGATGTTACAATACGAATTGAAAAAATTGCAGGAACTGATGAATATGTAGAAATCACCGTAAATGTTGTTCCTGAATTTGGTTTGCTTGCTTTACTTGTGTTAGGTACGGCTTTTGGTATTGTAATAATTGCAAGTAAAACTGGAAAAAAAACGCCCTTGTATAGAAACTATCTCGAGTCAATCTAAAATGAATACGTGTAAAGGAATCTGTCTTGGATTAGAACTTAAAAAATTCAATGGAAAAACTAGATATGAAAATAATCAGAAACATTGTACTCAATGTAATGTTTTCATAGATTGTTCTGAAGTGAGATGTCCATGCTGTAGATGTGTTTTACGTGTTACTCCAAGAGCAGGAAAATATCGAAAACTATTCCAAGAAAGAAAAGATGAACTCAGATACTAATCAAATCGAAATAACTATTTTCGTTTTTGCATTGTTATTATTACCATTTTTTTCATAAATTTGTATGCACATCTTGAGCAAAGTTGTGTTTTCTTTCAAGTCTTAATTACACTTGTTTATTGATTAGTAAATTTAAGGTCTATTGACTAAAATAAAATACGAGATAATTACAGCAATAATTCCAATTATTGCAACTTTTGAATTAGTTTGTAGTTTCAATTTAATTAAAAATACATTTTTGCAATATATAACGTTAAAATCTTTGAATTA
>JABDOO010000049.1 GCA_013043295.1 Candidatus Nitrosopumilus sp. | reverse complement strand
TGAGTTCATCATCACTACCTGAAAATCTTTTAACATTTTTTGCAATTTCCAGTACGAATTTCTTTAAAGGATTAGCAATTCTTCTCAACCTGTTAATTTCTCTTCTTAGCAATGCAATGCTTCTTGCAACCGGTTTTGTTTCATCAAAAACTCTATCTTCAAGATCATCAAGATTTGCAATAATCTTTCTAGAAGTATGTAAAAGATCATCTACTAACACATCCAAGATCTCGTGAAGTAATAATCCAGCTGATTTTCCTAAAAGTCTCTCCTTTCTCACTTGATCAGAATTATTTTTACATATATCTACCAGTTCTACTAGGGGATTCAAATCTCCCTGATGAACTGTAACTAGGAAATCTTTTCCTACAAATATTGATAACTGACTATTTTTTGAAATTCCTATTTTTTGTGCTAATGGGGGAAACTGAAGAATAACAAAGAAATGATCATCATAACTATCTAATTTTGGAAGCTCAAATTTTGTCATACAGTCTTCAATGTTTAAGGCATTGAAATTGTATTTTTGAGCCAATTTTTCCACATCATTTCTATCTGGATTTTGTAAATCAATCCATACGAATTTCTCTCCTTGTATAGTCTCTATCTTATTTTCAACTGGAACTTCTAATGATTTCCTGTTTGAGCGTAACCTGTTTGTGATGAAACCTTTTCGCATGTCGAAAAATACCCTGATTTAACAAATTTAAAGCGATCGCTATGACTGGATTAAAAACTCACAAATCTTGCAAAAATATGTGATTATGTTTTAAAATTGAGACTAGCGAAATAAAGAAAATCTCTCTATCTATACCCATGGAAGAAGATAGTTGACTCCAATCCATACTACTGCAATTGTTACTCCCATTGCAGCCCACCATAGACGCATACTTTAGATTATTTTTGGTTAATAATAAATCTACAGCCTAATTTTCAACACAATCTTAAAGATTATTACTGGATGAACAAATTTCTTTTTTTGTGGCCTTCGTAGTACAGTGGTTAGTATAGAGGATTGTGGATCCTCGGACAGGAGTTCGATTCCCCTCGAGGGCCCTCCAAAATTACTTCAAGACTCTATAGAATAGAATCTAAAAAATACGATTTTTTTATTTAGTAGCATGTCTTTGATAACCTATTGAAAAGATTGTTTTTTGGTATATTGATTGGAGTTCTTTCAATCTCTCTTAGTTTTACAATGATTACTGCCCAAGAGTGGACTGATTATAATGAACATGATCCTGGAGTGTCTGCTCAAGCAATTCCAGAGTGGGTTGATAATAGTTTTAGATGGTATGTAGATGATTTAATTTCCCAACAAGAACTCCTAACTTCTGTAAACTGGTTGTTGGAAAATAATTTTATGCATTTATCTGATAAATCTGCAAAGGAAGTAGATCATTTACGAACAGAAAATGAAAAACTCAAAGCACAATTATCCGAATCTGGACATGAGATAAGTCACAACCTTGGAACTTCTCAAGATAGTGCTGTTGAAGATGAAATAATGATATTGTTAAGACCTGCACCTGGAACAGATGCAGCTGAAGATGAAATAATGGTATTGTTAAGACCTGCACCAGGTTATGATATATCTGAAGATGAAATTGTAATGTTTCTAAAATCTTCCTCAATGAAAGGATATGACTATTATCAAGGAGCTGCTGCTTCTGGAAACGATAAAGGTGAATTTTGGTTTGAAGATTTGCCACCAGGTGCCACAGGAGATGATGGTGGAGAATTTTGGTTTGAAGATTTAATCCCTGGGCATTCACAAAGTAATGAATCTCAATCCTGTTCGATTCAATGTTTAGTCTATGATCCAGTTTGTGGTGAAAATGATATCACATATGCATGTGGGGAAGCTGAAGCCCAATGCAATGGCGTTGAAATAGCATACGAAGGAGAATGCAAAGCTGATGTTGATGAAAAAAATTCATGTGATATTGCATGTTTTGTCTATGATCCCGTTTGTGGAGAAGATGGAGTTACCTACGCATGTGGAGATGTAGAAGCTGAATGCAATGATGTTAAAGTAGATTATGCAGGCGAATGCAATGATCCAATGGATATTGCTTGCACAAAACAATATGATCCTGTCTGTGGCGTGGATGGAAAAACATACGGCAATTCATGTATTGCAATGTCTTATGATGTAGAAGTTGATTATGATGGAGAATGTATTGTATGTCCTGATCACTATGTCCCTGTTTGTGGTACTGATGGAATAACATATGGAAATGAATGTGAGGCAAACAAAGCAGGAAGTCCTATAGAATATGAAGGTCAATGCAGAGATGCAACTTCAACTAGATAGAAGATCTGTGTCTATTTTCATCTCCAAAACGATAGCAGTCTCCTGATGTGGAATCTATAATGACATCCATTTTGTTTCCCAAAAATGATTCAAGCCTTTATGAAAATAAACACAAGTTTAGAACCTAATAACACACTCCATATAGGGGAATTTTTGTCTGAATGCATGATTCGTGGAGCTCCAAAATACATTATGATTGCATTTTTTGCATTGGGTGTATTGTTTGTAGGGTTTTCATTTTGGGCGCTTTACCTTACTGACATTCCACAAGAACAATTTCTAGAAGATCCTAGATTTGAAGAAGAGTATACAAAATATTATGAATGGAATATTCTATTTGGATGTGTACTTATAGGAATTGGTTGGATTATTGCATTTTTAGGACGTAAAATGAGAAATCAAGGCTCTAAACTGTAAGAACCTTGAACTAATTTGACAAGTCACTTCGAGGGCTTTTTTAGTTTATTTTTAAATTCTTCATTTTTGATTACTCATCTTTCAATAAATCTTCAAGCAATGCAATTTTTTGATTTTGGTATTTATACAAATCAGATAAGATAGGTACAAGATATGCATTAAGATGAGCTTCATTTACTGAATTTTTTCTATCTACATACTTTTCATAATGTTTTAGGGATTTTTCATAAACAAATTTTTCAATTACTTCTATCCTGTCCTCTTGGTTGTATTCCCATATGGGGTTTTTATATAGAATCACACATTCGCCTGCCCTTTGATTCTTCATAGATGCATAGTAATCCTCTATGCTCAATTTAAGAAATGAATCATATGATCTATTGCATACTTGAACAAGATCCTTACTTTTTTCTAAAATTTCATTATGAATAAACATGATAGATTCTTCTGTTTCAATTTTAGAGCAATCATCTAATGCGTGAATTTTCTCTCTACCTATCACTGTTTTATCATAAACAATTTTTAAACAATCCTTGTAATTTTGATTAAAAAAATCTTGTTTTGAATAATCCAATGAAATGTTTTTTTCTTTTAGTTTACTTTCTAAATGTCTGATTTTTTCTTTTTGTTCTTCAAATAGATATTTCAAATGAAAGAAAACAGTGTTTTCTAGTTGTGCCTCTTCTACATCCTTTTGTCTTAATTCCTTGCCTTCTTCTACTTTTTGTTCAATTTTATCAGAAACAAAATTTTGTAGCTGTATCATTCTATCGCTTGATGTAGAATTCCACATGGGAGCTAAATACAACTGAACACATTTTTCAGCTAGCCCCCCAGCTTGATTTTTCATATTTTTGGCACCTACCAAAAGATAAATTTGATATTTTTCATCACAAATTTCAATTGTTGTTTTATAAAATTTAGTCAGTTTTTGTGATGATGAATCTGGTTTTTGTAATTTATTACATTCTTTAAGATCATTTAATCTTGTAATATGGTTTAGTTGGGAATTTTCTTTCAGGGTTCTAGTACATTCATTATGTAATTCCTCTGAATAGTATTTTTGAAAAGATGAACTTTTTTCTTCTGGTTCACATGTTTTTAATGCATAAACTCTTTCAACTGGAGTTAGTGATTTATCATTCATTTGTTGAACTCTACATTCATGTCTTGATTCTCCAAAACTATCTTGAATTGTAAATGAAAATATTGTAACTATTACAAACAATGGGATTAAAGCAAAAATTATCTTTGTTTTCACTCATGTCAATATTTTTTGAATGATATAAACAGTCTACTGATTTCTATTTTTGCTACTCACCTGCAGCTAATATGTACAAATAATTCATAATGTTCAATTCTCGAATTGAAAATCAATTTTACTCTTAATATGGGATGTTTTTAGATTTTTTTTCATGGATCTTAACAAAATTTTAGTCCCAATTGATGGTTCAAAAAAATCCTTTGAAGCCCTAGATAGAGCAATTACTCTTGCAGGTTTTACACATGGTCAAGTAACTGGCATCTATGTAATTCCTCATGTGATTGATGGAGGACCAAGAACTAAAGCCTTTGATAAAATATTGGAGGCTGATGGGAAAATTATTCTAAAAAAAGCAGAAAAACGTGCAGGAAATAAAAATGTCAAATTTACAGCAAAAATTCTTAGAGGTTCTCCGGGTCATGTAGCATTACATACTGCAAAAACAGGAAAATTTGATCATATTGTAATGAGTACAACTGGTTCTGGTAGTGCTTCTAAAGACATGATAGGAAGCGTTTCAAATCACATACTTCAAAAATCAAAAATCCCTGTATACTTGATCAAATAATTCAAATTTAAAATTAGTATCTTAAATGATTTTTAAAAAATTCCAAATTTACTAGATTCCATCTCTTCTTTTATGGCTAGCTTGAATCTGGGAGACTTGGCCTCGACATTATTTGCCAACCATGTCAAAAACTTCTTTTCTGTCCCTCTTCCCTTTAATTTATCAAAATCTGGCCCCATCATCTCCCCTAGTTTTTCAACCAAAGAGCGGTTGACACTAAGAACAAAAAAATGCCAACCAAATGCAAATTCTGAATCAGTCATGATAAAATCTTCTTCACTATGAACCATCTCTTCTAAAAGTGTTAATTGATGAGTCAATGCTTTACTAGTTTTATCATAATCTACTGCAGAAACATTGATGTTAATTCTGCTTTCCATGATTTAGATATACAAAAACAAAATAAAAGGATTACATCGATTACTCTTCTAGTAGATATTCAAAATCAATGTCAAAATGCATTTTCATGATGTTGATGTACGTTTTAATGGATTCTGGAACTTCATCTCCACACACTACTCCTAATTTCTTTGCATTTATCCAAATTACGAGTGTTTGAATAATAGTCAAAAATCGATCGTTTTTAATTTCTGGGGTCCCTATTGCTTTGGTATATCTTTCAGCAAATTCCCAAGCAGTTACAAAATCAACACATTTGACACCAAAAATTGCTAATAACTGCTCTTGCATACTTTGTGCCTTTTTGAAAGGTGTTTTGTTAATTATGTATGGAAAATCTACCTTATCTGGAAGGCAATCTGGGAGTGGCCCCCAAATAGTAATTATTTTTGTTTCAGGTTTCAGTTTTTCAAACTTTGATAACATATTATTGATTATTGCTTCGTCTGTAAACCAGAATAAAATGACTGTAGCATCTGATACATTTGAATCCTGAATATCTTTACAAATCAATTCGGCTTTTACATTTTTTTCTTCAAGAATTTCCTTTGTTTGCTTTATTTTTTCTGAATTATTATCGATCCCTATGGCTTTCTTTACTCCAAATTCATTTACAGCAATTTCAAGTCCTTTTCCATCCCCACATCCTAGATGAGAAAAAATATCATCTTTGTTTAAATTTACAAATTTAAAAATCTCTCTAAATGATTTTTCTGGTAATTGAACATCTTCTCCACTGAGTAAATTGTCTGGTAGTGTTTCTAAATACTCTTCAATTTTCATTATTATTGATATTCTAAACGAGAATTTATTCTCTTATGCTTTCTAATTTAGAAACTGCTTGCCATAATTGTGTTCTTACGTATGAAGGCATGTTTGGATCTTGTGTGACATCATCAAGTAGGCTGATGGTATTTGCTGCCCTAACTGACAATGAATATTCTGGATTATTAAGATCCGATATTAAATCTGTAATTGATTTTTTAATTGTTTTTGGAGTTGAATTGCTTGAAGTAATTTGTTCTAATGTTTGAATTGCTTCTTTCATAGATTCTTTATTTTGAGCGTCATCAGTCATTTTTTACACCTTTTCTTAAAAATTAGAAGTATATAGTTACATCTCTACAAAAACATTGTCTGATTCTACAACAACATTGTATGATGTTAAATCTCTAATTTTAGCTGGGAATTTTAGTAATTTTCCAGTTTTACAATCAAATTCTGCTGCATGCCATCCACATGTAATAGTACATCCATCTAGCTTACCTTCAGATAGACTAGAACCTGAATGAGTACATGAATCATCTGTAGCACAATATTCCCCGTCTATATTTGCAACTAGAATATCTCTGCCATCTATTGAAACTTTGATCATTTTTCCAGGTGGAATATCTGATGTTTTTCCAGCAACAATTTTTCCCATTGAAGTTTTTATCTAATTATTCTTAATAATTTTTTGTATATGGTGAAATTGTTAATTAGAGATGCCAATAGTTCCGATAAAATTCCAATTCTAAAATTTTGTAAAAATACTTTTTCATGGGGTGATTATATTGAACATGTTTGGAATTTTTGGTTATCTGAAGGTTCTTTATTTTTAGCACAAAAACAGAATCCAGTTGGAATATGTCATGCATTTTACTCAAATGATCAAATATGGATTGAAGGAATTCGAATAAATCCAAATTTTCGTCGTCAAAACATTGCCTCAAAACTAGTAAAACACGCAGAAATCATTGGAAAAGAAAAGAATCTATCATTTTCATTTATGCTAATAGATACTGAAAATTCTGTATCTCTTTCTATGGCCAAATCATTAAATTATAAAATTTTTGAAACTTGGAATTTCTATTCTCTTACTCCAAAGACTAATTCAAATTTTAAAGTGGGTTTTGAAAAATCATTTAATCGTGAATTATATTCTCATTATGTCAATTCTTGGAGGTGGCTCCCGATTGATGATCAAACACTCGAATCACTATATCTAGAAAATAGAATCATAAAATCTTCAATAAGTGGACAAAATTCATTTGCAATCCTTAATTCTTCAAAGCATTTTGAGAAAACACTTATTGTAACTTTATTCTCAAATTCAAATGATTCCGTATTAGAAATTCTATCATTTTTACAAAATTATTCTATTGAGAATAATTATGAACGAATACAAATT
>JABDOO010000008.1 GCA_013043295.1 Candidatus Nitrosopumilus sp. | reverse complement strand
GAATGTGAATCAACAACTTGAGGTAAAGCTTGCTTGATAATTTTCTTTTTCCACAATTCAACTAGTGATTCCCATTTCTCAAGTGAAATGTTTTCATCAATTTCTGGAATCATTTCAACTTCAGCTTGAATGTACATTTTTTCTTCTGTTCCTATTTTTTCATGGATTTCAGAAATTTCTTTATGACCTTCAACTGATAGTGGATCATAGTTTGTAGGTTGAGTAATGGATGGAGGAATTATTCTTTTAATTCTAAAAGAATTTCTTCCCAGGGTTTCAATGTGTAATTGTAAACCATTAATTTCTACATCCTCACATTTTGAAATTTTAGCAATAGTCCCTACCAATTTAGGAGAATTCCAACCATTAACCGAATTATTCTCATCAATTAGACACACACCAAACTGACCATCTCCTAGCATACAATCATCTACAAGTTGCTTGTATCTAGGCTCAAAAATTCTTAGGGGTAATTCTTGTCTAGGAAATAATACTAAATCAAGTGGGAAGATTGGAATGATTTTAGTTTCAGTCAACTGATAACTATTCAAACGTCTCTAGATATATGGAATACGGATTTTTAAAAAAATTAAAACCCATTTTCATTAAGTGTCATACCTAAAAGAGCAGCACGAGTATGCTTTCCATATTCGGCCTGCTTAAAGTATTTGGCATTTTTTGTTGAATCAACATCAGCTGAGATTTCATCAATTCTTGGTAATGGATGCAAGATAATTGCATCATCTTTCATTCGCTTTAACATATCCAAGCCGACAACATAGCTTCCTTTGACTTTAAGATATTCTTCTTCATCAGGAAAACGTTCTTTTTGAATTCTTGTTACGTAAAGAACATCAAGTTCATCTAAATGATCCTCAATGTCTGTAGTTTCACTAAAGTCAATTCTCTTTTTAATTTCATAAGTAGAATCAGATCTAATTCGTAATGATTCTGGAGAAATTAGTTTAACATCAACATCATAATTTCCAAGTCCATATAGCAAAGAGTAAACCGTTCGTCCGTATTTTAGATCACCGACAATTCCAATTTTAAGACCATCTATCTTTTTCTTTTCTTTTTTAATAGTAAACAAATCTTGAATTGCCTGAGTTGGATGTTCTTCAGTTCCACTACCTGCATTGATTACTGGTTTATCTGAAATTTCAGCTGCAAATCTACTTGAACCATCCAAAGGATTTCGTAAAACAAGTACATCAGAGTAAATGGACATTATCTTTACTGTGTCAGCTAAGCTTTCGCCCTTTTGAGTTGAAGATGATGAAATATCAGAAATTCCTAATGAATTACCACCAATTGAAGCCATTGCAGAGTCAAAGCTAAGACGAGTTCGGGTACTAGGTTCATAGAACAAATAACCCAAAGTTTTACCTTTACAAATTTCCCTTCTATCTGAAGGATTTAGTTGCATAATTTTATCAGTTGATGTAAAGATTGCTTCTAGTTGATCTTTGGTATAGTCCTTAATTGAGATGATATCTTTCTGGTAGAACTGGTTCATTCTTTCAATAATATATACAGGTGACTATACAAAGTATTCTGATGGAACAGTCCGACCTTATGGTTCGACGAATAAAGGAAGGTACTGTAATTGACCATATAGATGAAGGTAGGGGTCTTCAGGTTCTAAATGCATTAAGAATTAATGGTGAAGATGGGAGTCTCATAACTATAGCACTAAATGTTCCAAGTGGGAAATTTAAGAAAAAAGACATCATCAAGGTTGAAAACAAGTTTCTAAAAGATGACGATACTAACAAACTAGCAGTTATTGCTCCAAAGGCTACAATCAATATGATAAAGGAATACAAGCTTGTTGAGAAGAGAAGAGTCTCATTACCTAATGAGATTGACAGAATTTTTAGATGTTCAAATCCTGATTGTATTACAAACAGTCAAGAACACATAGAGTCGGTAATGGATGTAATTGACAAGGAAGGAAGAGTACTCAAGTGTAGATATTGTGCAAGAGTGCTTGATGTAAACAAGCTAAAATACAATTAAATAAAAAATCTAAAAATTGAAAAATATGTTGTTTGGACTATTGTCCTAAGATGATAAACATCATTACTATACCGTAGATTGCGATTGATTCGACCATACCTACGAAGATGAATACCTTTGATTGTAAAGCTGGGTTCTCACTAATGACTGCAAGACCTGCTGCACCTACTTGACCAAGACCTATTCCTGCTCCACCGGCTGCAATACCAAAGGCTAATCCAGCACCTAGGAGTTTCATAGAGTCGCCACTAGATGCACCATCTTCTTGAGCAAATGCAACTCCAGTTGAACCTAGAATTGAAATTGCTGATGCTGCCAAAAGTAACATGACGATAGATTTCATTTACGATCAGGCTCCATGATATCCATATTTAAATCATGATGAGATAAGAAGCTCAAATTCGATCTAAAGTTTTCTTTTTGAATGATGTTAGATCGTCTTTGATAGATTTTACGAAATTATCATAATCTCCATCTAGTTCTTTCTTTGAATTACCAAGTAATTTTTTAATTTCATCTTTTGCCATCTTATTTTCCACTTTCCATCTTTTCTTTCACTTTTTTTAACTTTGCGAATTCTTCTCTTTCTCTCTCTTCAAGAGTAGATAAAATGAAGCGAATATTGTCTTTGTATTGAGGAATAATTACATTTTCAAGTGCATTTAGTAATTTTTGTGTCTTTTCTAATGCTTTTGCTAGACTAAAAATAGAATTTTCATATTCTGCTGCTTTACAAATTTTTGGCATTAATTCTTTGATCTGTTTAGCTGCTCTATCAATTGAAGAATTGGTATCTGCAAAACCATAAGGCATTGATTTTGTATCTTTTTCAGTTACAGTAAGTGCTGGAATTTTTACATCAACAACTCTTCTAACGTGAACATCTACTTCCATTACAGGAGGAGTAGATTCTGCTACAGAGTCAACGGTATTGGTACCAAGTGCAAGATATGCCTCGTTAACTGATTTGTAAATATCTTGTAAAGGTTCCCAAATTCCACCTCTTGCCTTAGATGCTTCTTGAATCATCTCTTCAATATTTTTTAAGAGAACCTTACGTTTGTCATCTAAAATTTGCTGAACCATTACAGCTATTTGGCTAGATTTTTTATATTTGAAAAGTTCAATTTTTGTTGCTGCAACATTTTGTCCAAATGACATTTAGTTACTCTTCCTTGTAATATTGCTCTACGTACTTGTCTTTGATTTTAGTAATCTCATTCTTTGGTAATTTTGATACAATCTTCCACATTAAAGCAAGTGTTTCTTCAATAGTTCTGTTCTCATCAGTTGCTTGTGTTAAGAATTCTTTTTCAAATGTATCACCTAGATCCAAGTATCTAAGATCAATTTCAGTTAGTCCTGCTTTACCTACAATTCCTGCTAGTGCTCTTACTTCTTGTGCTCTAGAATATGCATCGTAAACCTGATTAGAAATTTCACCGTGATCTTCTCTAGTACTTCCTTCACCAATTCCGTCTTTCATCAATCTACTAAGACTCATCAAAATATTGATTGGTGGATAAACTCCTTGTCTGAATAAATCTCTACCAACTACTATCTGTCCCTCAGTAATGTAACCAGTAAGGTCAGGTATTGGGTGAGTAATATCATCAGAAGGCATTGATAAAATCGGAACTTGTGTAACACTACCTTTTCTTCCATTGAGTTTTCCTGCTCTTTCGTATAATGTTGAAAGGTCAGTGTAAAGATAACCAGGGTATCCTTTTCTTCCAGGAACCTCTTCTCTTGCTGCACTAATCTCTCTTAGTGCTTCTGCATAGTTTGTCATATCAGTAATTACAACTAGAACATGCATTCCCAATTCAAATGCCAAATATTCTGCTACAGTTAATGCTACACGAGGAGTAATGATTCTTTCAATTGCAGGATCATCTGCTGTATTTAGAAATAGTACACTTCTTTTTAGAGCACCAGATTCTTCAAGACTTCGTCTGAAATATTCTGCTTCACTGTATTGCACACCAATTGCTGCAAAGACCACAGCAAAGTCATCTTGTGTTCCAACAACACTTGCTTGTCTTGCAATTTGTGCTGCCAAAAGATTGTGAGACATACCAGAACCGGAAAAGATTGGAAGTTTTTGTCCTCTAACCAGAGTCATCAATCCATCAATTACAGATACACCAGTTTGAATGAAATCTTTTGGATATTCACGTTGTTCTGGATTCATTGGTTCACCGTTAATGTCTACAAATTTATCAGCAATTGGATCTGGGAGTCCATCTTTTGGTCTTCCTAATCCATCAAATACTCTACCAAGTACTTCTTTTGATACTGGCATTTCCATAACTTTACCTACAAATTTTGCGTTAGTTCCAGAGATTGATAATCCAGTTGTACCCTCAAAGACTTGGACGATTGCTTTTCCATTTCCTACTTCGAGAACTTTACCTAATCTTCTTTCGCCTTCAGTAGTTTCAATTTCAACAAGTTCATCAAATGCTGCATTTTCAACATCATCTACAATTACTAGAGGACCTTTGATTTCTGCAATCTTACTGTATTGAACTCCGCCTTCTGCTGTCAATTTGATACCTTCACTCCTGAAATTGATTTGAATTGTTCTTGCATATCTTTATCTAATTGATCAAGTTTTGGCATCTCATCATCTTTGATATCCATTCTTGCTTTTAGTAAACTACTGACTACACCTAATTCACGAATGTCAGATAGCGATGCACCTTCTTTGAGTGCTTGTTGTCCTTTTTTGTAAAAGTCAACACATAGTTTCATTAATTTGAATTGTTTTTCTGGACTACAGTAAGTATCAACATCATCAAATGAGTTTTGTTGTAACAAAGCAATTTTTACCATTCTTGCAACTTCAAGAATTAATTTTTCTTCATCAGGTAGTGCTTCTGGACCTAAGAGTCTGACAATTTCTTTTAGTGTATCTTCTCTTTGTAAGACACCATAAGTTTCACTTCTAATGCTAAACCAATCTTCACTAATGTTCTCACTCCACCATTTTGCAATGTCTGCAAGATAACCAGAGTAACTATTCATCCAGTTAATTGATGGGTAGTGTCTAGAGTATGCAAGTTTTGCATCCAAAGCCCAGAAAGTTTTGATAAATCTCATTGTGTGAGTTGTAACCGGTTCTGTAAAGTCACCACCAGATGGAGATA
>JABDOO010000005.1 GCA_013043295.1 Candidatus Nitrosopumilus sp. | reverse complement strand
CATTAGTGATGAATCAGGAAAAGGAAGTAGTGCCATACCCATTGCCATAAGAGAATTTGAAAATCCAATTCCATCATTAATTCCATTTGAAGCAGAAATCTTTCCTTTAGGAAAATACTTTTTAGATGTTCAGTATTCTGGGGCAAATGCTTCTGCAGAGTTTGAGTTAATTGAATCTGATGCAATTTGTATTCCAGAATTAATTAAACCAATAATGGCAAATTGGTTATCAGGTAATATTTCAGACGGATTTCTTTTAGATGCATTTCAAAAATATGTAGATACTAAATTAATTTCAATTCCTTTTGAGATAAATGAAAGTAATGTGTATGAGATAGACATCCCAGAATGGGTTAAAAATATAGGAGTATGGTGGTTAGAAGAAAAAATTTCTGGTGAGGAATTTTCAAATGCAATTAATAATTTACTTGAAAGAAACATCATAGGTTTTCCAATACAAATGGAAAATGAAATATGAATAAGCATTCAGTCATAACCATTATTGCAATTATTGTTATCATTACACCATTTGCATATTCAGGTTTGAGTATTTTGGGAATACAGCAGTTAGAATACAGATGGAATAATCCAGGACAGTTTACTTTTTTTACAATGTCCAACCATGGAAGTATGGAATTTTGTAATGCAATGCCATTTTGGATTAGTTTTGAGAAAATGGAGATTGCCACATACTATGATGCAAATCACATAGGTTCATTTTCAATAAATTCAGCAACTCTCAATCCATATTCTTCATCTATTCAAGAGGGAGTATTTTCTTCAAATACGTTATCAGCTGCTCAGCATATTTTCATGACTTTAGACTTTGAATTTGATGGTGGAGATATTAGACTTGATCCAAACAAGCTTATCGTCATAGTGCATGCAGACATGCCAATTTTGGGAATAATTCCATATTCAACGACCAGTCAAATTTCAGGTTTTGATTTTGATAAAAATATGAATGCAGATAATTTATCTTGTAATTAATTACTCTTGTTGACTCTTGCAATTAATCCGAAAACAATTCCAACAGCACCTGCACCTACAAAGGCAACTATCAATCCCATCAACATATCCTTGCCCATTCCTTTGATTGAAGATGATGATTGTTGAGGAGTTGAATCAAGTACACATGCTCCATCTTTAAGAATAGTTCCAGGACCACATCTTTCATCTAGAACACATGCTCCATCTTTAAGAATAGTTCCAGGACCACACTGTGTTTTTGGGGTTTCTTCTACTGGTGTTTCCTCTTCAGGGGTTTCTTCTACTGGTGTTTCCTCTTCAATTTGTCCAAATACTGAACCAATAATTTCAACATCTTCTGTTCCAGAAGGTAATTCAATACTCAAAGTTCTATATTCTAAAGTGGTTTCAGTTTCTGTAAAGTTTGGTTCATCACCATCTGCTAAAATAATAAAATCATCATCTAATCCATCAAAGGTAGAATCAAAGAAAGTACGATCAAATGTAACATCTAGTGTACCAATAGAATCAGTTACATCTACTGTTAAAATTAAAGAAATAAAATCAGTATCAGCTTCAATTCCCGAAACAGTCATTCCAGTTGCAGTGTATTCTACATCATAAGAAGTTCCATCAACATCAACAGACATTGTTTCTGCATAAACTAAAACAGTTGAAATCATAGTAAACAAGATTAATCCAAGAGAAATTTTCAATAACGAATTGACACTAGGCATGTGTACAAGTTTTTCAGAATATAGTTCCTTTACTGCGAAATTATTCATGTGTATATTTTGACCTCTGAATAGACGTTAAAAATGAAGAGCCGATAATAAATCACGTAAAAGTCAACTTTTTTACTTATTTTTAAAGTTCAGGCAGAATTTGAACTAAATTACGCCACGAAGTATCTGAATAATTTTTTCAGCAATTACATTTGCAGCTAAAGATTGAGCCTCTTTAGTCTGGGCACCTATGTGAGGAGTTAAAATTACATTATCTAGTTCTGCTAACTTGTTTCCTATAGCAGGTTCTTTTTCAAATACATCTAGTGCTGCTCCTCCCAAGGTTCCGTTTTTAATCGCATTGTAAAGAGCTTCTTCATCCACCACACCACCTCTAGAGGTGTTGATAATTTTTGCAGTCTTTTTCATGGTGGACATTTTTTCTGCATCCAAAAGATGGTATGTTGAATCTAACAGTGGAACATGAATAGAAATGTAATCAGAACTTTGTAAAAGAGTATTCAAGTCAGCTTTCATTAAACCAACTTCTTTTGAAAATTCCTCATCAATTGGAACAACATCATATCCAATAATGTTCATGTTAAGTGCACGAGCAAGTCTACCTAGCCTTTTTCCAATATTCCCCAAACCAATGATTCCAAGATATTTTCCTCGAAGTTCTGTTCCTTTTAGTTCTTTTTTGAGCCATTTCTCATTTCTGATTGCTCTATCACCTCTAGCAGTTTGTCTTGCAAGAGATAACATCAATCCTAAAACTAATTCTGCAACAGC
>JABDOO010000147.1 GCA_013043295.1 Candidatus Nitrosopumilus sp. | reverse complement strand
TCTTAAACATTGCAGCATACAATGCCGCTTTAACAGGAATGAAGAATGTGTCATTGTTCTTTATTGGAATTATTCTGTTGGTGTTTGCTGCATTCTTCCATGTGTACAGATATGCCATGAGTCAACAAAAGAATGCACCACCTCCAGCTCCAGTGCCAGTAGTTGAAGAGAAACCAAAACTTGCAGAACCAGAAGCATCTGTTGAAAAAAGTAAACTTCCTGAAGGAGAAACAAAATCTGATGGAAAACCGGAACCAAAAGAACTAGCACCAGAAGTACCTGCACCAAAAACACAAGCAGATATGGGAGTTGGTGCCGATTCAAATCCAAATACGGGTTCATCTGATTTTGATGGAGTGAAAAAATTATGAGCACACCCACATCTAGTCATGCATATGGAATTGGTATGATTGCATTAATTATAGGCATGTCTGCTACCGTTGTATTTTACACATCATTTTATCTGCCTGAATCTTTAGCAAAACCATCAGTCTCTGATCATATTTTACATCCAGAAGAAGAATTTTTTGTAATTGAAATTGTTCCAGGTGCTGTTATTGAGGGTAATGATAACTATGTACCAAATAATCCCACGGTACTACTGACATTTACAAATAATGTGCAATGGGTCAACAATGATGATACTGCTCACACTGTAACTCCTGATCATAGACATTCTGATACATACAGTGGTGACTTTGGCTCATCAGGCGTTCTAAAACCAGGTGATACGTATGAATTTTTGTTTACAGAACCTCAGGAAGTACACTATCACTGTCAGCCTCATCCTTGGATGACAGGTTCAGTTATTGTAGAAAAGAGTAGATTCTAGGCAGAATATTTTGCAAAAATTATTTTACTTTCAATTTCTTTATGCTGTTCAATAATTGAAACCCTAAATTTGACTTCATGTTCTTGATTTGTTTCAAAATTAATTACTGCTGAAAATTCTGCCTTGTGTTCTGGCATTACGTCTTTGTTGATAAATAACCTTGAAACATTTTGAGAAATTTTTTTTCCATTATATGATTGGTAAATTATATGTTCATTGGAATCTAAAATCTGTGTATTAATCACAACACCATCATATCTTCCAGGATATGAAACAAGTATTGTTCCTTGAATTTCTGAATCTGGATGAATATCAGTTGAATTTAATTTAAATTCTAAATCTTTCACAAATCATAACTTATTTCTTTGAATAATAATTTTGTTAAGTGGGCCCAAAGGGCTTCGATCCCTTGACCATTGGATTAGAAGTCCAACACTCTATCCATGCTGAGCTATAGGCCCAAAAACCTAGCAATTAATTACCATTTTAAGGGTTTACAGCCACTTTTTTTGATAATTTTCTCTTTCCATTTTGAAGAGAAATTGTTGTGCATATCCTGAAAATGGACCAAAATGATTTACAATTTTTTCATGAAGAATATTATATTGTTTTTCTGTAATAGTTTTAGTTTCAATTTGGAATTTGTTTGAATAATATTTTTCTAATATTCTAATCATCCACCTGTCTAGAGGAAAGGACTCTAATTTGTCTAATGAAAATAATAAAACACAATCTGCAACTTTGTTTCCAACTCCCGGAATTCTACAAATCTCTTCTTTTGCATTTTGATAATTATCTTTTTTCAAGTTTTCAAAATTTATTTTTTTTAGTGCTACAGTATTGGCAGATTCTTTAATAAATCTGGCACGATAACCTACCCCACAATCTTTAATTTCATTTATTGATGCCTTTGCAAGTTTTTCGGGTTTAGGAAACAGAAAAAATTCCTGATTTTCAAATTTAACTTTTACACCAAACTTTCTAGAAATATTCTCTAAACTATTTTTTATTTTTTGAATATTCGAATTTGATGATACTATAAATGATATCAAACATTGGAAAGGATCTTGTTCAAGTATCCTTAATCCCAAATATTTTTTTACAGCCTTTTTTGTAATACTATCTTTTGATATTGATTTAATTATTTTTTCAATATCATCCTTTTTTCGAAAAAAATCTGTTTTTGCATTTTGATATGATTTCATACTACCCGAATTACTAATTTTTAGAATATCTTGACCGTTAATCCCATACCAATTATTATTGTTTTTTTTCCAAAGAAATACTTGACCACTGTTGATTGAATTTTCAACATTT
>JABDOO010000138.1 GCA_013043295.1 Candidatus Nitrosopumilus sp. | reverse complement strand
AGCATATTGTAAATGCTCCAGTATCTTTTGTAATAAAACAACCAGTGATAGAAAATGATTCTATTCTTTTGATCCAAGGAACGCAAAGCGATGATGTTCTTTATGGAAATGGTTACACAAAGGGTGCATTTGATATGGTAAATCGATACATGGCTGGTGATTGGAGGCAATATTATTTTGATATTCAAAATGAATCTATTAATTCTGCTGCAATTGAATTATCTTGGACCAGTGATGATACAAATCTATCAGTATTTGTAATGAATCCATCCGGACAAATCATTCAAACTAATATGCCCTCTGGAGTTTTCGGTCATTTTCTTGGATGGGCTTCTCTTGATTGGCTAGGAAATTCTATCTTTAGTCAAGGTGGTGGATTCTTCCCAGTTAAAAATAAAGATGATACATCAACAGTTCTCTATGTTCCAATTAATCAAACAGGAACATACACACTATTAACACATTCAACTTTGTTTGGAGGTTCATCCACTACCGAACCTATTACACTATCTGCTAAATTTACAAATATTTCACCTGAAATGACTCCAAAAATTATACAATCACCTTTAGATAATGAATTAATTCCAAAGATTCAAAACAATTCTGAAATGAAAAATGAAATTATACATCAACCAAAAGATTCTGTAAATTCAATAACAGAACTTTCTTTCAATCTTGGTATTGGAATTGGAATAGTCATTGGAATTGCGATCGGAATTGTTTTAATTTTTATCATTAGACAAAAACCTCCTAAGTGATTGAACAAGGTTTATAAGCAATTTGGCGAGTACGACAGCTGAATGTCAGAGTTGGGGACAAAAAAGTCTGGCGGATTATCCCGAAGAGACTTTCTCAAATTAATGGGTGCCGCAGGCACAGGATTAGCATTTGCTCCATTTGTCCCATTTGGCAATTTCATGCCGAATCCAAATCAGGCCTCACTTGAAAGAGTTCCAGTAATTTTACCAGATGGCACTCAAGCAAATATCAATACTTATCCAATTAATCATGCAGAAGTTATCACATATCCTGCAACTGGAGATGCTGCACTTGATGCAGAAGCTTTTCGTAAATGGCAGTTCATCAGACTTCCTGAAGAACTAGGTGGAGGAAAAAATGATGTTTCCTCTTATAGAGCTTATAGTATGATTTGTTTACATCTTTGGTGTTTATGGAAATATTGGCCAGATGATGGAAGAAAAAGAGGCGAATGTCCTTGTCATGGAAGTATGTATGATCCAATGACTGGAACTGCATTTGTGGGTCCTGCATCAGTACAAGCTGCACCATCAAATACATTACCAGAGTTAACTTTAGACATTGATTCAGAAGGTCTTGTGTATATTATGCCACCAAAGTTTAATGCAAATGATAATGGAGTAATTGGATATGGCCGTTTCGCTTGAAAGACGAACTGGGGTTGTAGCATTCCTATATTGGCTTTGGGATGGAGTAGACAGAACTATCTTTACTGCAATTAAATTTTCATTCCCTGCAAGATTTGTAAGTCCATTTGGATTTTTGGGAATGCTTACATTCATTGTGTTCATTATTCTTGGAGTCACAGGAGCTTTGCTCATGTTTTATTATCAACCAATTCTTGATAGAGCTTGGGATAGTGTAAAATTCATTAATGATGATGTCCCATTTGGTTTTCACATTAGAAATATTCACTATCACGGGTCTAATGCTATGGTCCTTTTAGCTGTTCTTCATATGTATTATCAGTACTTTAGTGGAAGATACAAAATCAGAAATGAAGTATTATGGATGACCGGAGTAATTCTTGGTACTGTTACAATTCTTGAAGCCTTTACAGGATATGATGTTATTTTTAGTGAAAGAGCAGAACTTGCGATTAGTATTGCCGCGTCGCTAACCACATCCATTCCAATAGCGGGACCGACAATTCGTGATGCGGCGTTAGGTAGTGGATTTTCGGACTTTGTATTAAGATTCTATGCTCAACATGTGTTCTTGTTACCCGTTGTCATGCTTGGCTTAATGGCAGTTCACTTCCCAAGATTCCTAGTATTTGATGTTCCTATGGTAATGGCAATAGGTGGTGCTATTTTGATTACCGGAGGGGTTTTCCCAATTGATATGGGTTTCAAGTTTGAACCCACAGTACCGCCTGGTGTAACAGTTCCTGAATGGTATCTAACAGGAATTTATGCATTCATGAGGACACAATACGATAAATTTGTTACAGGCTTACTGTGGCCGTTATTATTCATAATATCATTTGTATTGATTCCGTTTATCGATAGATACAAGAAATTCTCTTGGAGGGATAGACCAATTATTACCGCATTTGGTATTACAAGTCTTGCTCAAATTATGGTGACAACCTATTGGGGTTTCTATATTTCACCTGACATCTCAATTCCACTAGTTGAGCGTTTGGTAATTGATCCACTATTCTTCTATTCAACAATGATATTGTTGGTTCCATTAGGATTTGGATTTACATACATGATGATTAAACTAGCTAATGAAGCAGAAAGAAAATCAAAACTTGCAAAAAGTAACGGTCCTCAAAAAGTTGCTACGATAAATCTGTCTGAAAAATGGATTAATTGGTTACTAGTTGCACTTTTGGCCTTCCAAGTATTCTTAAACATTGCAGCATACAATGCCGCTTTAACAGGAATGAAGAATGTGTCATTGTTCTTTATTGGAATTATTCTGTTGGTGTTTGCTGCATTCTTCCATGTGTATAGATATGCCATGAGTCAACAAAAGAATGCACCTCCTCCAGCTCCAGTACCAGTAGTTGAAGAGAAACCAAAACTTGCAGAACCAGAAGCATCTGTTGAAAAAAGTAAACTTCCTGAAGGAGAAACAAAATCTGATGGAAAACCTGAGACAAAAGAACTAGCACCTGAAGTACCTGCACCAAAAACACAAGCAGATATGGGAGTTGGAGCTAATTCAAATCCAAATACTGGTTCAGCTGATTTTGGTGGAGTGAAAAAATTATGAGCACACCAACATCTAGTCATGCATATGGAATTGGTATGATTGCATTAATTATAGGCATGTCTGCTACCGTTGTAT
>JABDOO010000108.1 GCA_013043295.1 Candidatus Nitrosopumilus sp. | reverse complement strand
GCCAATTACCATAACAAATATGAAAAATCCAGAAAAAATTACTACAATAAAGAGGAATTTAGATGAGCAGAAAGGTCATCCAATTAAAATAGTTACAGGAAAAGAGAACTGTGCTATTTTTAGAATTGAAACAACTTGTGTGCAAAAACTACTAACTTCTTTGGAAAAAGACAAACACTATAGTGAGTTTATCATTTTATCACCATTTACAAAAGATGGTTTAGAGTTTTCTAGAATATTATTTTTGGATGGGGATTATGTTAAAAGAAATGAAAAATATCTTTTAGCATTTGATTCACTTGCTACAATTACATACAATCGAGGAGTCATTACATTAATTGGAGATGAGATGTGGAGAGTTCAGCAAGTCGCATCTAGAACTAGTGCAAAGATTGGTGAGTCAGGATTAAACATTCTGAATATGGATGCACAAGAAGAGACATCAAGAATAATTATCGTAGTAGAGGACACTCAAGATAACATTACAAAAGCTATCAAAGCAATACATCAAGAGATTTCAGAAATTAATTTTATTTAATGAAAGAGAGGTGTTACGGGCTTTCACCTGTAAACACCTACATGGGTTTGTTCTTGGACCGTTATCTAGATTTAGTCCGGCGTTACCCAAAACACGCGATACTATTATTAGAAATTTCTAGTATTTAGACCTGATCTATATAGAACCATTCACATACGCTCAGCTGCATACCAAAGGACTATTCCAATGCCGAGTAAAGCATACCACTTGAAGTTCTTCTTATCTAAGAAAATATTAGCCGAGCCTAAATCTTCATCCTTGTATTTAGATTGACGGATTTTTCTCATTTCAAAAGCCTGACCAACCAAGCCTGCTACTAGACAGGCAATTCCTCCAAAGCCCAAAGTCCACTCCATACCAGTAATAGTGCTTTATCAGATATGTAGTTTCAGATGTGTTAAAATCACATGAAAAGATAATTCTTTAAATTAGCAGTGTTTTTTTCCACTCCTATGAAAGAGATTGGTAAAATTTGGATGAATGGAAAATTAGTTCCTTTCAAAGATGCCAAAGTTCACGTATTAACTCATGCATTACACTATTCAACCTCAATTTTTGAGGGAATCAGGTGTTATAACACTCCCAATGGTTCGGCAATTTTCAGATTACCAGAGCATGTTGATAGATTTTTCAAATCTGCAAAATTATACTCTATGAAAATGCAGTTTTCAAAAAAAGTAATTTCAGATGCAATTGTAAAAACTGTTCAAGCAGGTGGACTCAAAGAATCTTACATTAGACCACTAGCATACTATGGATACGGAACAATGGGATTAACTCCTACTACAAACAAAGTAGATGTCTCAATCTCATGTTGGGAATGGAAGATGGGAGAATCAAAAGCAGGAAAGTTTTCTGGAGCAAAATGTAAAGTTTCAAGTTGGACTAAAATTGATTCAAGATCTCAGCCAATGCAAGCTAAAGCTGCATCAAACTATGCAAATGCAGCTCTTGCAAGAATGGAGGCATTAGAAAATGGATATGATGAAGCAATTATGTTAAACTCACATGGCAAAGTTGCCGAAGGCAGTGCAGAAAATATTTTCATTATAAAAGATGATATCATTCAAACTCCACCACTTTCTGCAGGGGGATTAGAAGGCATTACAAGAGATAGCATTATTCAAATCATTGAAGAGAATGGAGGATTTGTAATAGAGCGTGACTTGGAACGTGATGATCTGTATTCTGCAGATGAAATCTTCATGACAGGAACTGCTGCTGAAGTAAAATCTGTAACTCAGATTGACAGAGTAAAGATAGGAACAGGCAAGATGGGCAGCATTACAAAGGCATTACAAAAATCATTTACTGATGTAGTTATGGGTAAGGATGAAAGATTTTTGCCCTGGTTGAGATTTATCTAGAATCCACGAGGTTTTTTACACACCAAGAGATTTAGAAATTATGGATTCATGTGCAACTGGTGACACCCAAGAAATCTGCTGGTTTTGTAGAAAGGGACGTCATAATGACTGCATGAAGGAAATTCCTACACAAGGAAAATCTGATGGCCCTCATGATTGTACATTTGATACAAAACTCATTCCGTGTAAATGCCAGCATTAAACAATTAGTATCAAATACAGGCTAGCTTTCAAAAAATCTATGAGTTACAATGAAGAATTTTGGAATAAATATTCAGATGAGAATGAATCAAGGTATAATGAAGAATTTGCAAAGTTTGTAAGGGATTTGGCTACTTCACTACATTGTTCTAGTGTTTTAGAGATTGGTTGTGGAACTGGAATTGATCTAAGGTTATTTCCAAAAACATTTGACATTCATGGTATTGATCTAAATGAGAGAGCACTAAAAATTGCAAAAGAAAAGATGTCCATTGGTAATTTCAAAAAAGAGTCAATTACTAAATTACCATTTGAAAATTCATCAATAGATTTTGTTTTTACTCATGGCTTGATGAATTATTTGGATGACAAAACATTGGAAAAAGGAGTTTCAGAAATGTTTAGAGTGTCAGCTAAATGGATAATGAACTGTGAAAAATACGAAGAGACAGAAAAAGAGATAGATGAGAATCAAAAATCAAGAAACATGAAGAATTGGTGGCTTGATTATAAAGTAAAATTTGTCAGTAATGTGGATATGCATGAAGACATAGAACCCGACAAGCCTAGATTTACTCTATTAAAAAAATTATAATGTTATTTTGTTTGAAGTTTGGCTTGTTGAACTGTCAAAGCTTTTGGCAGTGCAATTGTGAAAGTTGTAGGATTATTTGAGACAGATATTTGACCCTGATGTTGTTCTATAATGTTTTTACAACTTGCCAATCCTAATCCAGTTCCCTTTTGTTTTGTAGTAAATAATGGCTCAAAGATTTTAGGTAGATTTTCTTCTGGGATACCATCTCCTGAATCAGAGAATTTGATAATTGCCAAATTATCTTGTTCAGATATTTTAATTTCAATTTTTCCTCCATCATGCATTGCCTGAATAGAATTAATGATCAAATTGATAAAGACTGCATCAAGTTTTTCATGATCACAATCAATTGTGATATTGTTTTTATCAAGTGTGATTTCTACGTCCTGGGGAATGTTTACTTTATCTAAAGAAGATTGAATAAGTTCACTTATTTTCATATTTGTCAGTTTTAATGGAGAGTTTCTAACATATCCTAACACGTCATCTACTTGATGAGAGATTCTATCAATACTTTTTTCAATCAAATCAATTCGTTTTGTAATGTTTTCATCAGAAATTTTAGAATCAGCAGGAGATTGTTTAACCAAATCTATAGACATCTTCATTACTGAAAGTGGATTTCTCAGATCATGTGCTAGCCTGCCGGATAACTCACCAATGGCAGATAATCGTTCAGATTTTAGTATCTCATGTGTTTTTTCTTCAACAAGATTTTCAAGATTATCTCTTTGTTCAATTAATTCAGTAGTTCTCATTTTTACTAGACGTGAAAGATTCTTGTTAATGGTAATTACAATGGCTGTAAATACTGCCAGCATTCCTAAAACACCGAACATAATATTTTGAGTCGATGTCTCTACATCTGTTTCAATGAATAACGAATGAATGATTGACATTAAAATAATCATACAAACGATAGCCAAGGTTAGTGGAATACCAAATTTACTAATAGTTTCAAACTTTACACTATCAGAAAAGAATAAAGAGCTATTTTCTTCGCCTGGAATATTTGCAATTTTAAGGCGAATATGGAAGGCAAAAATTATCAAAACGTATGTGTATAGCCATAACAAATCTACTGGATGGCCATCATAGTATGTGCCATCAAGTTCTGCAAAGAGGAAAAATGTATCTGCCACTCCATAAATTATGAATCCAAACAGAATTAACATCCACGAAAGACTTGCTCCTTGTTTTGTAAGATACATTATTCCAACAATTGCAGGAATTACTTGAATTGAACCTAAAATAGGATAGGCTAAAGCAATTCCTGTTGCAAATGCTTCTTCTCCAAACATGTCATCATATGCTGCTAAAACAGAAGGAATCAAAAATGAAACTGCCAATACTGTTGCAAATATCCAAACATTTCTGCCAGTTTTTCTAATTACAGGTTTTAGGGATAGAAAAAGAAATGCTGTCATTAATGGGTATGCTGCTAGATAAAAAATGTCTGCTTCAGATGGAAATGGTTCTCCTTCCCATACATGATCATAAAGCTGCCATATTTGTTCAGCAATAAACCAAAACGCTGCAGCCACTGCAAATAGGGCAAATCCTTTTGCCTGGTAATTTTTTTGTCTGTATAGTTTTACTGCTAATATTGCTGAATAAGCAGTAACAATACCTGGCAAAATTGCATATGCTGGAATTGCAATAAATGAAAATTGAGTATCATCTAGAAAAGGTCTGGTTTGATAAATTACAGTGATAGCAACAATTACTAGGATTAGACTAATGACTGTATTTTTATTATTTTCAAGTGCATATCTTGATAGGGTATCCTTTTTACTCATATAGCAAACCTCTTAACATCATATTTTTTGGAATATTAATACAATATACGTTATTGAATAAATTCAATTGCATTTTATCTCAAAAACCATTGACTAGAACTGTAGTTAATTTATCATATGTAACATTTGGAACTTACGGAGTGTTTAATAGGATAGTATGATTTTACTACTTTGGGCATGGGTAAAACTGTACTTGTTGTAGAAGATGATGTAGATTTAGTTGGAATTTACAGGGAAATTTTGGAGTTACATGATTTTGATGTAGAGACAGCATTAGATGGAGAAGAAGGAGTTAAAAAATTCATAGATGTCAAGCCAGCATTAGTAATAATGGATGGTGATATGCCCATACTTGATGGTTATCAAGCATTCAAGCAAATCAAAGAGATAGACCAAAATGCAAATGTAGTAATTGTTACAGGGTTTTCTGAATTTGAACCAAAAAGTCAAGAAGCAATCAAGCAAGGTCTGATTAAAGTGATTTCAAAACCTTTAGGAGTAGACGAATTACTTGCTTTGGCAAAAAAATATTCTCAAATCCAAATCGAAGAATAATTTTTCAAAGTAATTTTTATTTTATAAATTAAAAGCGGGTCTAAAGGGATTCGGACCCTTGACAACCGGATTAAGAGTCCGGTGCGCTACCTGGCTGCGCCATAGACCCACCAAAAAGAATAGGCCTAGAGTTGTTATTAATCTTAAGATCTTAAAATAAATGAAAATTTAGTTTTATGCTTTTGCTTCAATTTCATTGTATTTTTCAATGATTGCTGTTAGTGCAGTTGAAACTGGAACATCATTCATCTTTTTCTTTTCGGCTAGAAGTTTTTGGTATGCATCTAGTGTAATGTATACTGGAATTGAACCATTTCCTTCTAGTAATCCTCTAACGTTGTATAGAGCAGTTTCCATTCCTTTCTCAGCAGATTTTGCAAATTTTGCTTTATCCAAAATTGCTCCAAGTGGACCAAATGGCATATCATAATCTACAGACATGGTTACTCTTGTGAGATTATTGCCTAATGCTTTGAACTCATTTGTAATTTGCCAGTTCTTGAAAGGACCTTCAATTTGTTTGGCAGTGATTCTCTCATTTCTGATAAATTCAGTTGTTTCACAATCCCACTCTAAACGTTTACCGCTAAAGTCACCGATAATTCTAAAGGTTGTTCCAACACCCATTCCTTCTTTGATATCCATAGGAACGACTGTCATGCCTACTGTATCATTTTTGATTTGATCTGAAACATGTTCAGGTCTTGCAAAGTAGGTGAAAACATTCTCTACAGGTGTTTTAATATCGATTGATTTTGTTACGAGGGTCAACGATTGAGTTTCTTGCCAATAAGGATTTAAAGGTTTTGAAGATTTTCCTCATGGAATTGATTTACAATATATTCATCGTGTTTTCTTGATATATTAAATGAGTAAAAAGCGATCAGTTTTCTTGATCTTGGTTTTAATTTTTTCATCATATTCTGGATTGGATTTTGTATATGCTCATTCTATGTTTAATTCTGCTGAGCAATCATTGGGAGATTATAGAGTGCAGGTAGCCACAGCTCCTGAATTTCCACAAATTGATGAGCCATCACAATTTCTCATCAAAGTAACTCAAGGATTTGAGTATGAAGAAGTAGATAGTTTTACAATGGGACTTAGGATATACTATAACGATCAGCAAGTTGATGCAATTCCTCCAACATTAGTCAATGGTGCACATTGGGATTTTGATTATACTTGGAAAAACATAGGGAATCATATTGTTAAAGTTGATTTGTATGACATGAAAGATTCTGATGAGATTTTGACTTATACGTTTAACATGGGAACTCAGAGTCCATTTGGAATAATATTCATTGCTGCAATTACTACAGGTGCTCTAGTAATGGTAGGAGTAATGTTGTATATTTACATCCCGAGAATTTTTAAAAAATCTAAGCAGTGATTGGTTTAGAAGATTTTGCAATTCTAAATGCAAATAACGTGGTTAATAGTACCATTGCAAACAACCAAATTCCAATTCCCAAGTGAATTGCAACTAGTACTGCATGTAATTTTGTATCAATTACCAAGGCTCCAAGAGTGATTTGTGTAATTACTAGTGCAGTTGCAAGCGAGCTTGTGATTTTTATTTTCATATCTGCATTTTTGTTAATTAGGCTTGCCACCATAGTTGAAACTACTAATACGCCAGTGGTGGCAGCAGTGGTTCTATGAATCCATTCAATAAGGTATTCCTCAGAAGGCATTATACCATTAGGACAGAGAGGCCATTCTGGACATGTCAATCCAAGTCCAGCTGCTGAAATGTATCCACCAATAAACATCAGTGAATACAAAACAACCATTGTTGTTAATGCTAGATATTGAATAGCCAATATTATCTATACTAGTTTACTGTAATTATACCTGTCATCCATGGATGGACCATGCAAAAGTAAGGATATTCACCTGCTTCATCAAGTGTAACAGAAAATGTGCCACCTGCCATAAACAAACTACTATCAAAGAGACCATCTGGAGCTCCAGGTGATCCACTTGTTACTGTATGAGCTGCTGTATCATCATTAGACCAAGTAATTTCTTCACCTGCTGAAACTGTAACATGATATGGAATATAGCATTCATTTGTTGCTTCACATCCAGGTACTCCGGATCCATCTGGTAGTGAAATTGCTCCATCATATGCTACTGGTTCTGGGGCCATGACTTCTTCCATTACCTCTGGTTCTGGGGCCATGACTTCTTCCATTACCTCTGGTTCTGGTGCTGCCTCCATCATTTCTTCTTCAACAGAAACATCACCTACAACGATTTTACCTACCATTCCTTGTTCTCTGTGACCTGGAACTGTACAAATGTAATAGAAAATTCCTTCTTCGCCTGCAATAAATTCTGATGTTCCACTATCGCCTGCTTTCATTGGGTTTGATGCAGTTGCAATTTCACTTCCTGGAATAATACCTCCAAATCCTTCTTCATCTGCTGTAACACCAAATGCATGAAATGATACTCCATCATTGACTACATCGAAGACAACTTTGTCTCCAACTTCCATATTGATTGTTGGATTGTTATCTGGCTCTCCAGGTAACGCATTAAATGCCAAAGTCCTAAAGTCAGATGATTCGATAAAGGAAAGTGCAGACATTATAGTATCACCAGTATGTGCTGCTGGTCCTGCAGAGCCTGAATCTCCTGCCATCATTGCAACAACAGGTGCGGGTTCAGATATCCAATAATCCCACATTGAAAAGAAGATTGCTCCACCGACAATACAGATACCCAACATGATTGCCATCATTTTTCCTGTTCTAGCAGCAGTTGTTCTGTAAACTTGGGAATTATCGTGACTCATTTCATATATCTCCTAATGTGATGGATTCTTTGCCTCAAATGGATAGTAGTACTTGCCACCGACACCAAATGGGTCCTCTGTATCTGCAAGTTTTCCTTTGCCAGAACTGTAAATCATATTTGCTAGGAATATTGCCATACTGACACCAATAACCATGGCACCAACAGTTGCAATTTGGTTCATAGCAATCCATTCTGGGATTGGCGGATAATCGAAAATTCTTCTTGGCATTCCATACAAGCCAAGTACGTGTTGGGTAAAGAATACTAGAACAGTACCAACAAATGACATTATAAAGTGAATCTTACCCATTGTTTCATTGTACATTCTTCCAGTTACATATGGGAACATGTAGTAAAGATAACCAATTGAACCAAAGGCAATTGTACCCATGACAAAGAGGTGGAAGTGTCCTACTACCCAGTATGTATCGTGAGTTGTAAAGTCTAATGGCATAGCAGCATTTGCAACACCGCCTGCACCTGCTGAGAAGAATAATGCAATTCCTCCTACTGCCCACATCATTGGAGTTGAGAATTTGATTCTACCATTCCACATAGTTGCAACAAAGTTAAACACGTGCATTGCAGATGCTGGTACTGCTGCAAGAGTTCCTACCATGAAAACAGTTTTTTCAGTAAATGACATTCCGGTTGCATACATGTGGTGTGCCCATGATGAGAAACCAACTATAGATAACAAAACAAAAGCAAAGACACCAGAGTTGTAGCTGTAAATTGGTTTTCTTGAGAATCTTGGAATAATTTCATACATCATACCGATTGCAGGAATAACCAAAACATAGACTTCAGGATGGAATGTAAACCAAAACAAGTGAGCATATGCAATTGGATCTCCTCCCATTGCAGGATTGAAAAATCCACTAACACCTAGTCTGTCAGTTAATAGCATCAGCAAGGCTGCTGCAAATGTTGGAATTGCAACAAGAATAATCAAAGAGGTTGACAAAAATGACCATGCAAGCAATGGAACCTGTCCAATCGACATGTCCGGATGTTTACATTTGAGAATTGTAACTACAAAGTTGATTGCACCAAGTACTGATGAAATACCTAGAATCTTTAATCCAAAAATCCACATGTCTGCTGCAGGTCCTGGAGCACTGATAATTGAATATGGCGGAGTTGCATACCATGTAAAGTCTGCAAATCCTAACCAGATTAGTGCGCCAGATGGCGGAATCATCCAAAATGCAATGGCGTTAAGTTTTGGATATGCCATGTCTTTGTATCTGACCATGATTGGAACATAGTAGTTTCCAACCGCAGATGCAAATGGAATGATAAACAAAAAGATTAGCGTTGTACCGTGTACTGTAAATATTCTGTTAAAGGTCATTGCGTCTGCAATGATTTGTGCACCTGGTAAGAACAGTTCTGCTCTAATTGCAAGGGCAAGAGTTCCACCCAAGAACAAGAATGCAAGTGATGAAATTAGATAGAGTAAACCAACATCAGTG
>JABDOO010000027.1 GCA_013043295.1 Candidatus Nitrosopumilus sp. | reverse complement strand
TTGTTAGGATCTCTAAGTGGTTTTCCTGCATAAAATTTTATCAGTGGAGAGCCAGTCACAAGAGGATTATTTGCAAAGCGCTCATCTTTAGTTGCATCCTCAATAATCATCACATCATCATTTAATATTGCATGTGCACAAAACGACATGCTACGCGGAGTTTCTCTTTCAGATAAGCCCATACAAGATTTGAACCACTGTCGATTCTCATCGACTAGACTTACAAGAGCTATTGGAACATCAAAAATTATTTGTGCAATTTTGGTGATTCTATCAAATTTCTCTTCAGGAGGAGTATCTAAAATGTTAAGAGATGTTAATGCTTTAATGCGTTCTTTCTCATTATCAGGGTGCTTTGCCTCCATATTATCAAAATATGACTAATTGTATTTGAATGAGAGAGTGTAAACGGAATTACATTCAACTATCAAATGAAACATGACAAAACATAGTGCCAACCGATTAAATGAAAAATAAAGTAGATATGAAAAAGGTAACCACTTAGGATGAATCTTTGCCATCCCATACAACTCTTTGAGGGAATGGGATTTCTATCTCAGCTTCATCTAAGGCATTCTTGATAACTTTGAGCAGAGTGGGCAATACCTCAAGCAAGTCATCACGTGGATACCAAACACGAATCAAAATATTCACACTATTATCTGCAAGTTCAGAGATTGAAAATTGTGGTGCAGGTTCCATTAGTACATAGACTACATTATTTTGAATTGCTTTTTTGATTACATCTATGGCTTTGTCGATATTTTCATTATATCCAATACCTACTGTTACTTCACTTCGTCGTACTTCAGATAAGATGAATGTACGAAGATTTGATGTAAACATTTTTTCATTAGGTATTCGCACTACAGTACCATCAAATTGTTGAATTTTCGAGGAAAACGTACTGATATCAATTAGTTTTCCAGTTACATTCGAATCAATTACCTCAACTGTATCTCCTTGCTTAACTGGTTTTTCAATTAGCATAAAGATTCCAGATATCATGTTAGATACTACAGATTGAGCAGCAAATCCAATCACAATTCCCAGGAATCCTGCCCCTACAACTAGACCTCCAATATCAAACCCTTGGCTTGCAGTAGCTGCAAAGAGGAAAATTATGATTATACCATAATAGATTAGCTTGTTGGCAGTCTTTGCAGTATGAACAGGCATATTTGGTGCAAATTTCTTTTTAAAAATCATACGAGCAATTCTTGCAACAATTACTCCCACAGAGACTATAATTCCAATTACAAGTAGTCCCCAGATTGTCAATCCATCCATTAGTTGAGTGTCAAGAATTTCTAAAGCCATCTAATCAAACCCCATATCCATTACAAATGACTTGTGCTCTTTATTTGAGTATGAGACAATTTTCCAATCATTATCTTTATTTGAAAATTCTTGTTTCTTTATTTTAATTACTTCTTTGTTTGTATCCTCTCTGATTTTGCATGTAATATCATCAATGTGGACCTCAGATGAGTTGTCCAGATAGTAAATTGTATGATTTGTAATTGGGAATACTAGTTTTCCAACAAAAACACCATGGTCGAGTTCATTGGAGATAGTGATTTTCATTTTTGCAAAAACGTATGGATATGTATCGTCTTTATCTACAATCTTTACCTTAGAATACATACAGAGATGTCCTACTTCCGGAGTTCCATAAAGGGCAAACCTTGAATGCATTGGCTCACATGTTAAACAATCAAAGAGTTGTTTTGAGCCATCAGATGAATTAATTTTAAAAATTCCAATCTCTATTGGAAATTGTACTACAAAGCTGACAGTTGCATTTTTTTCTACAAGGATTGATTCGTCTAGTCTAAGAAACATCAGATCATTTGTTTTTTGGGCAGGTAGGTGAAGTGGCAATACTGGAGATAATTCTATTTTAGATTCATTAGCAGATGGCGGGATTGATTTTCTAATTTCATTGTCTTCAGAATCTTTTCTCAAATAAGATAATCGGCCATCAGAGTTTTTTTGAAAGTGTATGTCAGTACCAGGTAAATGTAATTCAACATCTTTTGAAATATCATATATTCCATA
>JABDOO010000081.1 GCA_013043295.1 Candidatus Nitrosopumilus sp. | reverse complement strand
GCAATTCAAAGAAGACAAACTAGATGCTATTTCATGCACACCTACGCTTGAATTAGGCATAGATGTGGGCAATGTAGATTGTGTCATATCATCAACTATTCCAGTAAATAGACTGGTTCAGAGAATTGGGAGAGCAGCAAGAAAAGGTCAAAGAGGATATGCCTTTTTGGCATTAGGAAATGATCCTATCTCACAATATTACAAAAATCACCCAGATGATTATTTTGAAGACATTGAAAAAACATACATCGATCCCAAAAATCCCTTTGTGGAAGAATTTCAAGTTCTAGCCATGGCATGTGACAGACCAATATCAAAACATGAACTAAAAGATCATCAGGAGGTAATTGAACATCACATAATTAATGAAAATCTAAAAGAATTCAATAATAGAATAATTCCAAATTTTGATAAAATTAATTCATTACTAAATGAGTACAGTATTAGAGGAATTGGTAAATCAATAGACATTTTCTTAGATGGAAAAAAAGTAGGAGACAGGGTTTTACCAATTGCCTTAGAGGAGTTACACAAAGATGCAATCTATTTTTTGGCAGGTATACGCTATAAAGTAAAAGAGTTTGATTACCCAGGAAAAAACTATGCAGTACTAGAAAGAATTCCAAGAGATTATCCATACTATACTAAATCATTAACAGAAGAATGGCCAACTATTGAAACAGTCTTTGAGAGAAGAAATGCTAACGGAGTAGAAGTAGCATTTTGTAAATTACACATTGAAAAAAAGGTATACGGCTATGTCAATATTGAATTAGGTCAAGAAATAACTCAGGGAGAAAAAGTAGAACTAGATACTCCTTTGGAATATGATTTCATCACCAAAGGAATTGTATTTCATGCACCAAGACCTCTTAAAGTAATTGAGGAATCAGAAGATGCCGAATATACTGAAGCAAGCGGATATCATGCAACAGAGCATGTAGTGATAGAGGGAAGCAATATGATTACTGGTGGAGTATCTCAAGATTTAGGAGGTATCTCACTGGGAACTTCAGGCTTGATTTTCATCTATGATGGAGCCATAGGTGGGAGTGGGGCAAGTAAAGCCCTCTATGACAGATTTGAAAACGCTCTTGAGCGAAGTATGTACATTGTAAAAGAGTGTCCTTGTAAAAATGAATCAGGGTGTCCAAGATGTACATTCTCATACAGATGTGGCAACAATAATGAATATCTCCACAAATATTCAGCATTGGAAATATTGGAGAGAATTAATTCAGGTGAGAAAACAAAGTTGATAGATCCTACTGAAGGAGACAGACCTCTAGTATAATTAATCAAAATGGGATAAATATAACAAGAATATAGCATCAACATGGGAAAAGTAGCTCTTGTTACAGGTAGTTCTTCAGGGATTGGATTAGAAACCGCATTATCATTAGCAAGAGATGGATATACTACATTTGCAAGTATGAGAAATCTTGAAAAAGCAGCAGAACTAGAGCATGCTGCAAAAAAAGAGAGCCTTCCAATTAAGGTAATAGAGTTAGATGTTGATAAAGAGCAATCAATTGTATCTGCAATTAAGAAAGTTGTTACAGATGAAGGAAGATTAGACGTACTAGTTAACAATGCAGGATATGGCCAATTCGGATGTACAGAGGATCTAACAGTAGATGATTTTAGAAAACAATTTGAGACAAATTTTTTCAGCATTGTACGAATCATTCAAGAGATTGCACCAATTATGAGAAAACAAAATTCAGGTAGTATAATCAACATTAGTTCAGTTGTGGGAAGAATGGGATTGCCAGGATCTCCAGCTTATATCAGTTCAAAATTTGCTTTAGAAGGATTAGTGGAATGCTTAAGATACGAGTTAGGTCAATTTGGAATTAAAACTACATTAATTGAACCAGGAGTTATCAAAACTAACTTTTTTAATTCAATGAAAGTTCCAGAATCAAAAAGTGATCCCAAATACAAGACATTGACTGACAATATTTTGGCAGGTCTTAAAATGATGGTAGAGATGGGGACTGCACCCTCTCAAGTAGCAGATACAGTAATCAAAGCAATTCACGATGATGAAATGCTGCCACGATATGTTGTAGGTACTGATGCAGCAATGTTTATGGAGGCAAAAAAGATGAAAACAGACCTAGAATTTGAGAAATACATGAGTAAAGAGCTATTTCCTTAGCAAATTCTACGCTAAATTGATATACAGATAGTATAGAATTTCATCAAAGTCCGCAATTTTATGGTGAAATGAAATGAAATGGAAAACACTACAACACAATGGAATCTTGTTTCCTCCTGCATATGAGGCCCAAGGAATCAAGATAAAGATCAAAGGAGAGACTGTTACTCTCAATTTAACCCAGGAAGAGATGGTGTATCAGTGGGCAAAAAAGAAAGACACACCATATGCTCAAGATAAAGTATTTCAGAAAAATTTTACTGCAGATTTTGCAAA
>JABDOO010000034.1 GCA_013043295.1 Candidatus Nitrosopumilus sp. | reverse complement strand
AGAGTTGATTGGATTCTGTCTTCAGAAAAGCTCCGCTCCATGAGATATTTTTTTACACCTTCATGATCTACATCCTCAAAGACAATCTCATCGACATCTGCAACTTCTGGATTTAGAAATATCTCTCTTATCTGTTGAAAATCTATCTCTTGCAACTGCTCTTGGATTTGTGGAATGTCTTCTAATCTTGAATGTTGCTTGATTAGCTTCATTGCAGTTTTGGGACCAATTCTCTCAAATCCATTTGGATTAAAATCAGTGCCAATTAAGATTCCAACATCAATTAATTCCTCTCTGGTCATTTGTATTGCCTCTAGTGTTTTCTGTGTCTCAATTATTTCTGGAACTACATCGATGTAGGTATTCCTGTTTGGAATTTTTCTTCTTCCACTACTTGTAAAATTTCTGACCAATCTTTTTGCACCGCACAAAATGGAATCGTAATCCTGACTTGCAGAAGCATATGCTTGTCCTGTGTTTGTAAGATGCGCTGCAGTTGCCTCTCCTTCTGATGGTGCTTCGATATATGGGATGCCAAAAAATGTGAGAAACTCTTTTGATTCTTTTACCATTCCATCTTTCATGCTAGTTGTTTGCTGTGCAAATTTTCTGGCATCTGCCATATTTCCTTCTGCAACTGCTTTTTCATATTTTACAGTAGCATCTTTTTTGATTTGTTTTCTGCGCTCAATTTCTGCAGTTTTCAGCGATGGTGGCCTTCCATCAAAGACATAGACTGGCTTTATCCCCAAGGATAGGAAATTTACATTTCTGTAAAGCAGTCCGCTCAGATGGCTTGTTATTCTGCCTTCGGCATCTGTTAGTTGCAATCCGTCAGGTCCCCTGATGCTTGCGAGAAATTGGTAAATTGCGTTATACGCATCTATTGCTATTACTTTGTTTGAGAATGCCTCTAGAGTAGTCTTTTCTCTTACTACCAACTCCTTTAGGTTCAGTCCCATGAATTTTTTGATGCTTTGCAGGTATTTTGTGTTTATCCTTTGGTATTGATCGATTATCTTGCTGTTCCATTTTAAATTCGATTTTATAATGTTGGAATGCTTCAATTATTGAATGACTAGAACAAAACTTCCTGAGCACTTGGAGGATAAAATATTTGAGATACGCTATCTTTCTGATGATTCTGTTTCTAAAATAATATCATACTTTGCATTTTCTGAATCTGAAAAAGAGGAGATACTTTTGGCACTAAATGATGAGAGTTTTGATGGGTTCCATTCAATTTTCACAGATAATGTGACAGAAGAGCAATGGAGCAAAACTAAAGAGCAAATCAAAAAGAAATTCAAAGATGAATTGTTTGATATTGATAAAAACTGATTCTACCAATTCGCTTTATTATGGAGAATATATCAGAGTAGTTGCCGAGATAGCCAAGTAGTACGGCGGCCGTCTCGAAAACGGCTACGCGAAAGCGTGCGGGGGTTCGAATCCCTCTCTCGGCGCTCTTAACATAGTAAATTCATATTTTTAATCATAATTTATCTCTGATATCGGTTCAAAATGTTTAAACTAACATGATTGCAGAAAATTATCATGGCAGCAGAGACTGAAACAAAAATTCAAGATTCTGCCCTTTCAGTATCTGAACTGATTTCTCATTTTAGAGAAAAATGCAAAATCTGCGGCCATCATAGAATCATGCACAACGAACTAGGTGCATGTGAGGGTGTAATGAACAAGCCGTGCACATCTGGCTGTGATTCCTTTGAAGCTGAATAGCAATAATTCCAGTTGAATTCTTTAATAGCATATTTTTTCAATTATAACATGGATTCAAAAAAGCAAGGAGAGAAAATTTTTCCTTTGGGGTATGAACCTGAAGATATTCCAGTATCTGATAATCCAAACATTAGAAACCAGTTACTTGATTTCATACTAACTTCTGGACCTGCAGAGGTAGTTGACACTGATCTGTTTGCAGTAATGGCCAAGAGACGCTCTACAAGAAAATTCTCAGACAAACCTGTAGAGACTACAAAGGTTGATAAAATAATTGCAGCAGCTGACACTGCGCCAACTGCTGGAAACTTTCAAGGATTTGAAATATTTTACATAAAGAGCCCAGAAATGAAGAAGAAATTAGTTGAGGCCTGCAACAAGCAGCCATACGTTGATGCTCCAGTGGTACTGGTATTTTGCAAAAACCCAGACCGAGTCAAATTTGATTTTCCAGAATATATTTTGAAAAAATTTGCTATTCAGGATGCAACTTTAGCTGCTGGTTACTCTCAGCTTGCCGCCCAAGCTTTGGGATTGAGTTCCATATGGATTGGAATGTTTGATGAGAAAAAAGTCATGGCAGCTATTGGGACTGATTTGGTGCCATCATCTGTTCTATGTATTGGATATCCAGAGCAAACAAAATTTGCCAAACCCAGAAGAAACCTCAAAGATTTGGTTCATGTAAAGTGGTAAGCTTTGCCTAAAATTATTCATCTTTAAATATTCATAGATTACTGCTTAGTTCATGACAGATGCATATGTTATGGTCAATTGTGAGCTTGGTGCAGAAGCTGAAATCATTGAACAACTAAAGGAAATAGAACAGGTTGTAGATGTTTTTGAAACTATTGGAACCCATGATATGATGGTAAAACTGCAAGCAGAAAACTTTGAAAAGGTCCGTGAGATTGTCTCTTGGAATATTCAAAAACTAAAAAATGTGCGTTCGACTGGCACTCTGATAAAAAAAGATAATTAACAATAAAGCCATACTAGTTTTGATGGTTGATGATAAAAACGAAATCGACAAATTAATTGATAATATGATTTCAAGCGGAGATGAGCTAGTTGACAATCTCAAATCAGTATTGCCAAATTCGTTGTCTGAATCAATGGTAATGTTTCATGAATCACATGTAGCAAATCTAAAGAAAATTAAAGAATTTTTAAACAAATGACTAAAGTAGGACTTCCCCCTATCATAGATACTATATCTTTTTTAATCATTATCTGAGATCTGAATTATGGGAAGATCCAGAACCATTTCATTTACTGTAAAGAAGAAGACTGGAGATGCCTTTGATGCAATTTTGAAGGTTCCTCCAAAAATGATGCCTGATGCAAAAATCAATGAATCTGGTTGGTGGTCATTTACTGGTCCCTATGGAAAAGCTAAACTGAAATTCAACGAAAATAAATCCCTTGGAATTTTAGATCATCAATATATAGATGAGCAGTCTGCCTGGGATGTTCCAATGCGTGTGGTCTCTAATGGCGATGTCTCTGAGGTTGTAATTACATTGAACAAACCTAAGGAGATTACTGATAAGCAGTTTGATCAAAGAATGGACGAGCTTGGTGTGATGTTTGATACTATGAAAAACATCATAGAGACTGAAGCCTAGAAATCTAATTTTTCAAGCCTGCTCTAGTACAAATCATTCTTCAAGCTTAAATGCAAATTTTGTAATAGTATACTGAACAAAAATGCCATACGAAGAAGTCTATTTTCAAAGATTGGAAGACGAGTCTCCAGAGGATTACAAGAAATTAAAATCTAAAAAATAAATCATTTAGTATCTGAATCATTTTTTCCAGGACCTACTACATCTTCAGGTTTTACCTTGTTGTCCCAGTCCCCTCTTGTACCTTTGATTAAAGATATGACGCCAGCCCCGATAAATCCTACAACTAGTGCAAAGAATATGCTTTGATCAAATATCTTAAATGAACAATTAATCTCTACTGGGGGTGCATCATCTGAATATTCGTAGCATGTCCCAAACTCATTTGACTCAAATGTAGCAGCTTGAAATTCATGTCCAAATCCGCCCATGATAATAAATCCCACAAATACTAGAATGACTCCTACAATGATAAATCTCATATCACTCATGATTTTTTTCCAGATTTATCGTATTTACATTTTGACCTTTTTTCTCTCTAGTGTTATTTTTCAAGAGATGCCTTGAGATTCTCAAGTGATGCCTCGTAAAATGCCCCCATAAAGACAATAAAGTCCAAAAATTCTTTCTCAGTCATTTTTTCACTATTCAGATATGATTGCCATGTCAATTCTGTGAGATTTTTAGACTTTGACTTTACTGAAATTGTTGCAACATATGCTCTTAGTGGCAGTCCTTCAGTTGCAACATATGTGAAATACTCTCCTTTTTTCCATGCAACGACATGCTCTTCAATCTGGTTTCCGTCCTCAAATGTAATGAGCCTTACAGCCCCGACATCTGTTTTTTTCTTTGATAGGTATACTGTTTTTTTAACATCCACTAACCATGTAGGCAATCCTACAATATTGCTGACTTTTTTCCAGACTTTGTCCTTTGCAACTTTGATCTTGATAGTTTTTTTTACGGTTCCAGTATGAAATGACTTTTTTGCCATAATCCTCTGAGGAAACTGCTGGATTTTAAATTTTAGTTGAAGAACCATTTTTAATCCCCCGAAGAGAAAGATATCAAATGGTCTTCGGATGGGGAAAAAAGAAACAAGAAGAAAAGCCTGCTGAGGAGATACCTCAAAACAAGGAAATTACACTAGATGATGTCCCTAAAATTATCTCTGATCTTTCAAAGCTGAGAAAATCTCAAACTTTGGCTGAAATTAACAGTCTGAGAAATAAAACTGCTCCATTAATTGATGAATTAGTAAAGATAGGAAACGTCTTGGAAAAAGACAATCTCAAGATGGATGATGTTGACAAACACCTGGCAATAATTGTAGTAAGAGGAAAAAAACAGGTAATTGATATGATCAAAAAAGATGTAGTGTCATTACCAAAAATCTCATCTATGGAGGATGCTGAAAAACTAAATTCAGTTCTTAATCTAATTCTTAAAAAAGTCGGCGATGTATTGGGACGCCAAACTAGAGTCATTCACATCTTTGCCAAAAAATACGCTACTCAGCTCAAAGATAATCTTGAAGTTATGAATTCTAATCATTCAGAGATCCGAAATTTGCTCAAAAACTATGAATCCACAAAAACTCTCTCTGAGGAGACACTAGATACAATTAAGCAAATCAAAAATCAAACTCAACAAAGAAAAGAGCTAGTACAAAAAATTGAAAATATCACTCAAAACATAACTCGTGAAACTGAAAAGATAGCCTCAACAAAAAACAAAATTGATGAGATAAAATCATCTGATAACTATACAAAATACCAAAATTTGAAAAAGACATTAGATGAATTTGTAAATCAAAAATCAAAGATCAAAGATCATATTAACACGCAATTTACAAAGATTTCAAGACCTCTTAGCAGATACGAATATGCATCATCGCTAGATAAAGAACAAAAAAATATTCTATCCACACTGGTTTCTGAACCAATTGATGTGATGAATACTGCAAACAAGGATTCAATTATTGTAATACTTGAAAATGTCCGCAAGGGAATATCCTCAGGATCTATCTCTGTGAAGGATATTGCCAAAACATCTGCTCAGATTACAGAGACAGTCGAATCCCTTGATGGGTTTATCGGCCAAGTTTTAGATTATGAGAAAAAATACAAAGAGATGCAAAATGAATTGGAAACTCTGATGCCTAAAGAACTGATTTCTTTGGAAAAAGAACTATCCAAAAAAACATCCGAACTTGATGACCTGAATCTAAAATCTGAAACATTTCAAGGCGAGATTGATGAGATTGATACTAAAATTCCAGAATTAGTCTCTGAAATTGAACAAAAATTACGACGATTCTCTAACACTCGCTACACAATTTTAACATCTTAAAATTAAATTAGTTCTAAACTGGATATTTGGTGTGCTTTTCAAAAAGAAAAAATACGAACGCAAAGTTTTGCTGAAAAAAGATGTGCTTGATAGTATCTTGTCTTTTTGTCAGATGAAGCACCCAAACGAAGGAATTTTGATTCTTAAAGGAAAGTCAAAAAACGGCGAAATAAAAATAGACGGTCTTGTAATTCCGCCCTTTAGTGAAACAGGACCAACATTTGCCGGTTTTCCACACTCCTTTTTGCCCTTTGATATGAGCTATGTTGGAATCGTACATTCTCATCCAAGTGGATCTGCAGAGCCTTCTGTTACTGATCTGCATAACTTTTTTGGTCTAGTTTCTATGATTGTAAAATCTCCATACGATGATGAATCTATTTTTGCATGGGATAGTAATGGTAATTCAATTCCACTTGTAATAGAGTAGTTTTTCTAATTCCTGCTGACCAGCCTGATGAAAACTGAAGAAACTTTATATCGGTTTTAAAGATACTTTTATTGAATTGAATCCTCAGTTGAAGAAATATTATATTTTTCTAGGTGCATCTCTGATATTCAGTATCGGTTTGCAAATTGGCCTAGGATATCTTGGGGTTCCATGGTACATCAGTATTGGATTAGTAATGGCAATCTTCATCTTGCTTCCGATGTATATGAGAAGAAGACAAATGAGCAGCATGGGAAATTATCGTGGTGACTCTGGTACCGGTGGAGGTGGATTCTTTGGAATGGGTTCACAAGGCAATTCTGGCGGTGTAAGGTATGTGTGCCTTGTTTGTAACAACAAACACAAAGGTGGTTCTTGCCCTCGCTGCGGCTCAAAAATGCAAAGAGCAGATTTCTAGTTGATGAATCATGGCATTAGAAGAATTAAGAAAAAAAGTACTTTATCAAAACTCTATTGAAGTATGGATTGGAGTTAGCAAAGAAAAAAACATAGACTGGGTTAACACTGACAACTATCAAAAGTTTATTGAATTTCTTTTAAAAAATAATCTAAACATGAAGCAAATGACGATTTGTTTTGATGAATCAGACAAGGCAACTGATGGGGGACACAGCAAAAAGGTCTTTGCAAACAATTTGGCTGCAATTAACACTGAAAACTCTGCATGCTATTCAATAAAATTAAACGACAATGCCATTGATTTAATTCGAAAGTTTGATCTCTAGGTTATCGTTTTAGCTTTGGATTAACTATTGCATCTAGTGCATTTCCAATAAAGACAAAGGCCAAGCCAGTTATTGCAATCATAACTCCTGGTGGCATAATCCACCACCACATCCCTCTTGCTGCAGCCCCGTAAATATTTGCGTCATGTAAAATCTGGCCCCATGTTGGAAATGAAGGATCTCCCAATCCTAGAAAACTAAGGCCTGCCTCTGTTGTAATTGCAGCTGGGACGGAAATTGCTATGCTTGCAAATGCATATGGCAGTAATTGTGGAACAATATGCTTTAGGATAATCTTAGAGTCTTTCTGTCCCATCATGTTTGCAGCATCAACATATCCTCGGGTTTTGATTTGAAGCGACATGCTTCTTGCAACTTTTGCGATGCCTACCCATCCAAAAATCATCAAAAAACCTACCATCAAAAATATGCTGTTGCTGATTGTAACTGAAAGTATGATGAGAAATGGCAATGCAGGCAATGCATAGATTACATCGTTGAATCTCATCATCACTTCATCTGTTTTCTTTCCTTTGTATCCGGCATACACACCATAAAGCAGTCCTGCTATTACTGATGCAATTGATACTACTAGTCCGATAAACAATGCAAGCGGAGTACCCCATAGAAGGCCAATTGCTAAATCTCTTCGCAATTCGTCAGTACCCATTACCCCAAAGGCTTTGCCGCCGATGATTAGTTTTGAATCCTGTATGTCGTTTTCTGAATCTACTCCATACAAATCCATCAAAAAGATATAGTCGCCTTTCAGTGGCTTGTTTTCTAGAGTTTCTGAAAAGACAATGTCTTGAGCTGACAATCTATCAAAAGTAAATCCAAATATTTCTGATTGCAATGACAGGTTCTTCTTTATTGCATCATCTGTTGAAAAAATTCTTTCACTATGAGTTGTTTTTCCATCAGAGTATGGCAGTGACGTTGCAAGCAAATCCAGTGCAATTCCGTCTGGTCTTATCACTGATATTTCTAAGAGTGGGGCTCCGGAGTATTCTGCTGAAAATTCGTAGATAAAGTCATTTGGAAAATCATCATAATCAAAATTTATTCCAAACTGGTGAGAAATCAATTCCACTTCTCCCCTTGAGGCCTTTTCTATGTTAGGGGAATCCAGAATTTTGTGTTCGGGGATTTTATCTGCCATGAATATGTTGACCCAAATTGGTATGGCTACTTTTGGATTTGATATCCAACTGCTGGGATTATTCCACTCTTGGAACGTTTCAACAGGAATTGCAATAATTGCAATAATTGATGTTGCAACAAGAATTGCCAGAATTACAATACCTGCGATTCCCATCTTACTTTTGAGAAACTCTTGCTTGATCTCCTGAGGTGTAATACCACTCATTGTCCTGTCCTCACCCTTGGGTCAAAATAGCCATAAAGTAAATCTGCAATGAATATGCTGATCAAGAAAAACACTGTCAGCAGATATGTTGCTCCAATTATTACTGGAAGATCCATTACAGTGATTGCCTCAAAGTAAAGCCTGCCCATTCCAGGCCAATCAAAGACAGCTTCAGTAATTATTGCACCTCCAAGTGATCCTGACAAACTCAATGCCAAAATTGTAACAATAGGTGGGGCTGCATTTTTTAGTGCATGAGAATAGATTATCTTTTTTTGTTTAATTCCTATTGTTTTCTTTGCAATGATAAAGTCCTCTTGCATTATTCCGACCATGAAATTTCTAACTAAATACGCCCAGGACCCAAATCCAATCATTACAATTGTAATTAGCGGTAGTGCCATGTGGTATAGTAAAGAGCCAATGTATCCTGGGTCTGAAATTGGAATGTCTGGAGTTGCCCTTGCTGGAAATATCTGCCATGTAAATGCAAACAAAAAGATCATCAACATTCCAATCCACCATACAGGAAAACTAGAACTAATTATTGCAAAACTTGAAGTTATTCTGTCAATTACAGAACCTACCTTACTGCTGGAAAATGCTCCTAGAAAAATTCCAATAATTGAGATGATTATTGTTGCAGTTGTGAATAATAGTACTGTCCTTGGAAGTTTTTCAAACAGAATATCTTTGACATCTGATGATCCTTCATCACTGGTCAGAAATGTTGCATGTCCAAAATCTAGTAGCATTATCTTGTACATGGTGACTCCAATCCTTTGAGGAGAATACCAGGGCTCATCTAGTCCTAAAATTTCAATTCGCTGATCAATCTGAGACTGAACAAATGCTTCAAATTCATTAACCGATGAGAAACTCTCAGCAATTGCTGGATTTTCTGTAATCTCTGATCTTACCTGAAATACTATTCCTTGTTTTAGAATTGTGTCCATGTTAGAACCCACAAGGGCTATAGTGATTAGGAGGGTGACCATCAAAACTACAAACATTGTGGCCAATCTTGTGGCCACGTATTTTTTCATGCTCAATAATCTCAAGGAAGAGAATTAGTTTATAACAATAGATGTTTTTTCCCACAGTTTATTACTATAGAAAAATATCTAGATTTAGAAAGACATGTCCTTTGATAGAGAAAGAGAAATGCACACCGCAACATGCGGTGACTGTGGAAATGAATGTCAAGTACCATTCAAACCAAAAGAAGACAGACCTGTTTATTGCAGAGAATGCTTCCAAAATCACAAACCAGCCCCAAGACAAGGTGGCGGTAGATTTGGAAGATCTGGCGGATTTGGTGGCGACAGAGGCTCTAGATTTGGTAGAAGAGATGACAGACCACGGGAAATGCATGATGCAAAATGTGGTGACTGTGGAACTGATACCCAAGTGCCATTCAAACCAAAAGAAGACAGACCTGTTTATTGCAGAGAGTGCTTCCAAAACCACAAACAAAATTAGAAAACCGTTTTGAGTAATTTTCAAAACTCTTTTATTTTATAATCTAAAGATTTAGAATCCCCTGCATTTGATATTTGACATTGGGTATTCCTCTAAGAAAAGAAATTCCTATTGGGATGATGGTCTCAATAGTTCAAAAGCACCATCAGAGGTCAGGGCATCTTACAGATGGTAAAGTAAAACGAATTTTGACATCCAGTTCTTCACATCCTCATGGAATCAAAGTGGAACTTGATTCTGGTGAAATTGGAAGAGTTCAAAAAATTATTTAATTTAACAACAGACGAGAGTGAAACGAATTCTAGGCTCTTCGAGGCAGAAAAGCAAGTCTCTCGTCCGTATAATATACGCGATCATAATATTAAAACATTGTATGAACATATGAATAATTTTGTCATATTCAAAAATATTTTACAAGGTATGACCAAAAACTCTCATGTCTAAAAAACCAACTTTCAATCCTGATGAACTAGTTTTATCAAAACCCGAGATTTTAGAATTCTGTGATCGAGTATTAAAAAAATGGAATAAACACCCCGAAAAAAACTCTCAAAACATACTTGCAATGACTGCTGTGAAGACTAGTGTTTTGTGGACTGATGATGAATCTCTCAAAGCCATCTGGAGCGAGATACTAGCATGGACTTTTGAACTTCTCTATGAAAATGCTATGGCCCAGGATGGAGAAGAATGGGGAAATATAAGAAAAAAATTAAAGAATAAAAAATAACCCTGCCTTTAGAAAAATATGAGTGCCAATACCATTCGGAAAGCAAAGAAGCTAGTTGAAAGCGGAGGAGTGGTAAAGATTGAGGATGACTTGTTTCAGATAAAATCCTCATCAGATCCTGAAAAATCATATTTTGTGACTTCTGATACTTGTGAATGCCCTGGGTTCAAAAATTTCTACAAATTCCATCATGGAAAAGGACTAAAGGCCAACTGTTCTCATTTAGAGGCAATCAGGATTTTCAAAGAATCATCTGAATAATTTATTTTAGATTTTTTGGGTCTATCTTTCCTACAAATGCCTTGTTTTTAGTGATAATAATTGGACGTAAAATCAATCCAGGATATTTTACCATTAATTTGATAATCTGAGCATCTGTCTTTTTCTTGCTCTCCAAATCAAGTTCTTTGAACATCTTGTCCCTTTTTCGTAATAGTTCTGAAGGCTTTTTGCCTGTCATTTTTATGATTTTTTTCAGTTCAGACTCTGAAAACGGGTCCTTGAAAAAGTCTCGTTTCTCAATGTCTGCATTCATTCTCTCAACTTGGGAAATGGACTTTTTACAAGTAATACAGGATGATTTGTGAAATACCTTCATTAATTT
>JABDOO010000077.1 GCA_013043295.1 Candidatus Nitrosopumilus sp. | reverse complement strand
TTCTGATGAATTGGGAAATGTTCCTAGTATTAACTGGACATTTGCAAATAATACAAAGATCCCTATTGAAGTTTTTTCATTATACTCAGTAAAATCTGGAATTATATCAATTAGTGATATTAGTTATGATGTCTTTGAAAAAATCAAAAAATCTAATTTTAGCAATGTTACTGCCCGAATACATGTTTATGAAGAGATGCTTATACTGTTTTTTGAATTTGCTACTGAAACAGAACCAAATGACTTTGAATTTGTACATTTTGGTTTAGTACCTACAAATGATTTTTTTGCAACCTTGAATTCTAATCCTAAAATACGAATCAAAACAAAAGAATTTCTATTTACTACTGAATGTATTAAAAAAATTAATGAAACCCTTTCTGAATTTAAAGAAAAATATCCTGATAATTTATTATTATAAATGAAATTTTTAAAAATTTGGATAATTATTCATTAAAAATATAGCGTCTCTCGCCTCTAGATTCTTTTTCAGTATCCACATGTACTAGAACAAACTCTTTCTTTGAATGAACCATCGATTCTTCTGGAGTTAGTTTGTTTTCATGCAGTTCTTCATATTCATCCCAAGTTAATTTACGACGTTCCCCAATCTCTGCTTCCAAATTCATATTTTTTACCATGTCTTTGTAACTGGGTTGAATTACTCCACTGAACACCATTGCACTACTACCACTTCCATAGGAACCAAACCCAATTCTTTTTCCTTCCAAATCTATTCCTTTTTGATATTCGAATTCTAAACTACTTCTGAACCCTAAATACAATGATGCTGTATACAAATTTCCAATCATACTAGATGCAATTAATGAACTAGATAATTTAGATTCATACACTTCTTGATAAGATTGAGTCTTTGTAAATAATTTTGTAAACTCATGATCTTTTGCCATAAACTCCTCATCTGCTAACACTGATTCAATTGTACCTCGTGGATCTTTGGGTCTTGGTTCTTCGATTCCAATTTCTTGTAGAATCTTTTTCCATCTTGGTAGTTGTCTCCATTCATGTCTTACCAAATATGCTAATGCTTTCTTTCCCATGTTACTATAGGGCAAGTGCATGTTGATGTAATCCATATGATCCAAAATTGTTTCACCTGGTTCCAATTTGATTAAACCTGATGATACTACTTTTTTCTTATATGCTTCTAGTGCTTTTCTAACTTGAATCATGTAAAGCAGATTTGAATATTGGCCATGAACAATTGGAGTCTCTTTTCCAAATGGTCTGTAAAAATCATATTCGTCTTTAATTGAAGTGGATGTAACTTTAGGATCAAACGCTAGGAGTCTTGGGTCATCATTTAGAAGCATGACGACTGCCCCTGCACCTTGTGTCATTTCACCACTAGAACCCATATCGTATTTTGCAATATCTGATACTACAACAAGTGCATGTTTTCCTTCAGCTTCTCCAGCTCTAATCCAGTTTGTATTATCATAAAGGGCATAAGAACCACTTACACATGCAAATTTAGTTTCTACTCCACCACAGTGTTCAAATGCACCTTGACCATAAACCTGTTCTAACATCCCAATAACGTAAGAATTCATTGCCTTTGATTCATCAAATGCTGATTCAGTGGAAACGTATAATCTACCAATATCTTCTGGCGATAGTTTATTTTTTTGCATAATTCGCAAGCATGCATTAGCTGCAAGACATGCAGGGTCTTGGTTTGCATCAACAATTGCCATTTGTGAAACGCCTAGACCCTTTTGTAATTTGACTGGGTCTAAACCTCTGTTATCTGCAAAGTCAGCTGCATCAATGTATAGTCTAGGGATGTAAATTGCAATATCATCTATTCCAGCTGCCATAAGCTTGGCTCCGAGTTTATACATTTAAGGATATTGGGTAAATTCTTAGTAACTAGGAACGAAATTTTAGAAATTTTTTTGACTTGTCATTTATGAATTGATCGCAATTTCTTATTTTTTTAGCTCTTCTTCAAATATTCTTTCAAATACTTCTAATGGCTGGGCCCCAAAAAGTTTAGTTGTTTTTCCATCCGGTCCAATAACAAAAAATGCTGGAGTTCCAGTCAATTCTAAACTTCGTGCATCTTCATTGCTTGCAACAATTATTTGTGAATGAGTTCCTTCAATCATACATTCTGACCATTTATCTAAATCTAATCCAATCTCTTGAGCAAACTTAGCTAAATTTTCTGATGATGCCCAACCATTGTTTTCACCCGTCCAATTTGAATACAATATGTCATGATACTCCCAAAACAATCCTTGATCATTTGCGCAATGAGCACCATGGGATGCATTTACAGAATCTGGTCCTATGATGTTATAATCTTTGAATATCATTTTTACCTTGCCTGTTTTTACATATTTTTCTAAGATATCGTCTTCAGTTGAATGAAAGAAGACATTACAAAAATGACACTGATAATCTCCAAATTCAATTAATGTAATAGGTGCATTTACATCTCCAAGAATTGGTGAACCATTTGCCAAAAATGTATTCATTGTAATTTGAGTAGGGCCCGCCTGTTGAATTGTAGGGCTAGGCTCTATGATTAATTCTGTTTGATTTGTAATACCATTAAATCCAAAAAAGACCATTATTATGACTGCAGCTGAAATTACTCCTCCTATTGCAAGTGATGGACCATGAATCATTGAATGTGATGATAATTTAGTACATTTAGTCCTTATCTTTTGATTTCTCTAATTATTTTATAAACAATTTTTATTTTAGTAATAATTGAGATCCTTAGTTGACAAAAGATTCTGTTTTGATTATTGAAGATAGTCCTGCAGTTGGTATGCTATTATCTGAATTTATGAAAAAGCTTGGATATGATGATATACATACATGTGAAACTGGTATTGCAGGAATTTCTTTATTCAAAGTACTGGTTGAAACTAAAGGCACGCCACTGATATTTTTAGATTATAATCTCCCTGACACAAATGCAGATTCTGTAATGTCACAAATTTTAACAATCAAACCCTATACAAAAATAATTATTGAAACTGCTAACAGCAAAGAAGATGAAAAGATTAAAGAGGTAATTGGTTTAGGTGCATATCATTATATTCAAAAGCCTCTCCGTTTTAAGGAAATAGAAAAAATTATCACAATTTTAGAAGAAGAACAATCTTTTTTTAACAAAGAATCAGAACAAGTTCAAGAAATAGAA
>JABDOO010000058.1 GCA_013043295.1 Candidatus Nitrosopumilus sp. | reverse complement strand
GCTCTAAGATGTTGTTCGAATTGAGATGTTTCACTTGACTGCAATGAATGATGTCCAGAATTATGGACACGTGGTGCAATCTCATTAATTACTATAGAATTATCTTGAGTAACAAACATCTCTATCCCAAATATTCCTGCTCCTTTTAGAACCGTCATTATCTTTTCTGCAATATTTTCTGCTTTTTTTGTAACTTCTTCTGAAACTCTTGCGGGAGCAATTGTCTCACGAAGAATATTTTCTTCATGAATATTTTCTACCAGTGGGTATGTTTTGATTTGACCCTTTGTATTTCGCGAAGCTATAACTGATACTTCCATTTTAAAAGGTACAAATTTCTCTAAAAGTAATTTTTGACCTTTAAAATAATCATATGCTGTTTGAATGTCTTTTTCTGAATCAATTTTATAGTTTCCACGTCCATCATATGCATCTCTTCTTGCTTTTAGTAATGCAGGATATCCATATTCTTTCAAAGTATTTTTAACATCATCAATATTTTTAATTTCTACAAAATCAGGAACAGGAATGTCATTTTCTTTCAAAAAAGTTTTTTGTAAATATTTGTCTTGTATTATTCTCAAGGTTTCAGGTGAGGGATTTATTTCGGCATTATTTTCAACTGATTTTAAAACATCACTGTCCCCAGACTCTATTTCATATGTGATAATATCTGATTTTTCAGATAATTCAATTATTGCATCTTTATCTTTAAAATCAGCAATAATTTGGGTTGCTCCAACTTGTGCTGCAGGGCAATTTTCAGTAGGATCTAATACTATAATTTCAGATATTTCATTAGGCATTTTTTTTGCAGCTTCTGCAATCATCATGCCTAATTGTCCCCCTCCAATGATTCCCAGAACTTTCGCCATTACAAAATAGATTGTTTTGGATTAAAAATATCTAGTGATGTCAAAAAAATAGTTCTAAAAATTTATGATAGAATTGTTAATTACTCCCTAGTTTTTTCTTATATTATGGCTTATTCGAAAAAACCACTTGTCGGTATTATTATGGGATCTAGTTCAGACAGTAGAATCATGCAAGGTGCAGCTGAAATTTTAGATGAGTATAAAATTAAACATGAAGATCAAATTGTCTCCGCCCATAGAACTCCAGCAAGATTGGCTGAATATGCTAAACATGCAGAAAAAATGGGATTCAAAATTATCATTGCAGGAGCTGGCGGTGCTGCACATTTGCCTGGCATGATTGCATCTCACACAACAATCCCTGTGATTGGTGTTCCTATCTTGGTCTATAATGACAAACATCCAAAAAAATCTGATACTACAAAATTTTCTGCATTTGGGGGATTGGATTCATTACTATCTATTACAGAGATGCCTTCAGGGTCACCTGTTGTTGCTGTTGGTGTAAACAAAGCTGGAAATGCTGGAATATATGCAATGAAAATTTTAGCAAATGAATTCTCAGATCTAAAAAAGAAATTAAAACTACACAAATCAAATCAACATAATTCTGTTATCAAAGAATCTGATCAATTAAAAAAAGTTGGACTCTCAAAATTTGCAAAGAAAAAATTCAAGTAGTCTAGGTTAGTAAAGTGAATTGAATATTTTTCTTTTTTAATGCATCTATCAACAATCCTGCCTGTTCTTTTCCTTGTGTCTCAACACTCAAAGTAACTCCTGCAGATCCTGCATTGATGTTTGAACTTAATCTGTCATGAACTACCTCTACAATATTTGCATTGGCTAATGTTATTTCATCTACAATTTCTTTAAAAGCACCGGGTCTATCAGGCAGTAAAATCGATAGTTTGAGCAATCTACCCATGGCTGCAAGACCTTTGTCAACAATTTGTCCAAGCAAATACATGTCTACATTTCCTCCTGCCAAAACTGCAACAACTTTCTTTCCAATAGCAGGCTTATTTGATATTAGGTAAGCCAAGCTAGCAGCTCCTGCAGGTTCAACTACAAATTTCATTCTCTCCATAAGAAGAAACATAGCCTTTGTGATTTCTACATCATCGACCAGAACTATCTCATCAATGAGTTCTTTTATTATATTGAATGTTATCTGTCCTGGAACTTTAACAGAAATTCCATCAGCTATAGTTCTATCTCCTCCACTAGCCGTTATAGAACCTTGTTTGATTGAATCATACATTGCAGGAAATGATTTTGACTGAACGCCAATTACTTTGACCTGTGGATTTTTTTCTTTAATTGCAATTAATGTACCAGCTGCTAATCCCCCACCACCAATTGGAAGATAAA
>JABDOO010000050.1 GCA_013043295.1 Candidatus Nitrosopumilus sp. | reverse complement strand
GGAATTTCAGCTGTAATTACGCCTATTGCTGTTTCAAAATCCACCATCAGAAAAGAGATTCCAATTATGATTGGTGCATCTCTGTTACTAGTAGCAATAATTTTTGATGGAAAAATTGATTTTATAGATGGGATTTTTCTGATTGCAGGAATTATCGGATTTCTTGTAATTAGTTACAAAAGCTCAAAAAAAGAATCAGATATTGAGACAATAAAATCAACAACAATCCAAACACAAAAAAGATTTCTTACAAAATCTTTGATATTAGTGGCAATTGGACTTGGATTACTAACTGCAGGTTCATTTCTTACAGTAGATAATTCAATAATAATTGCAAAAAGTTTAGGAATATCAGAGTTAGTGATAGGACTAACTCTAGTAGCGATTGGAACATCACTACCTGAGCTACTTACATCAGTAGTTGCAGCAAGAAAGGGTCACTCTGATCTTAGCATAGGGAATATTGTAGGAAGTAACATTTTCAATATTTTTGCAATCATTGGAATTACATCAGTCATTACAGGAATTCAAGTTAATGAAAAAATAATGACAGACATCATAGTAATGATTGCCTTTAGTGTAATATTGATTCCAATAATGCGCTCAGGTTTTAAGATTAGTAAAAAAGAAGGATTGATTTTACTTGGAGGATATATTGCATATATTGCAATGCTATTTTACAGATAGAAAATACACTGGATCTCATAGACTTTAATTGCAGGTAAATTTTATTGAGAATAGTTGCTAAATCTAGGAATTCTAATTTCAGGGCGTGGGAGCAACATGGAATCTATTTTAAAGTCAATTAAGAAAAAAAAGATTCCAATTAATCCAGCAGTTGTAATTTCAAACAAATCAGATGCTAAAGGACTAAAAATTGCCGAAAAATTAGGAGTGAAAGTAGAAATAGTTGAGAGCAAAGGTTTCAAAGGAACAAGAGCAGAATATGACAAAAAGATTATTTCAATTCTAATTAAACATGGAGTTACACCCAAAAATGGCCTTGTATGTCTTGCAGGATTTATGAGGATTATCAGTCCTGAGTTTGTGAAAAAATATAAAAATAAAATCATCAATATTCATCCTGCATTACTTCCAGCATTTCCAGGATTAAATTCTCAAAAACAGGCATTAGATTATGGAGCCAAAGTATCTGGATGTTCAGTTCACTTTGTGGATTCAGGGATGGATACAGGTCCTGTAATTATTCAAGCAGTAGTCAAAATTGAAAATAAAGAAACAGAAGAGTCACTATCTAAAAAAATTCTAAAAGAGGAACATAAAATTTATCCTGAAGCAGTAAATCTTTTTGCCAGAAGAAAAATTAAAGTTTCAGGAAGAAAAACAATTATCAGTTAGGAGTCAGGTCCTCCAAAAAAATACAAAACTTTGAGTTCCTTTGTATTTCCATGGAAAAAATGTTCTACGTCTTTTGCTACAAAAAATAGTTTACCTTTTGAAACAACATAATCTTTTTCTTTAATTTTTAAAAAACCATTTCCAGAAATAACAAAATAAACCTCATCACTATCATGAGGAGTCTGAGTATCTTCTTCTCCGGGCTTTAAAACTATTACACCTGCAGCTAAACTAGATTTATTGATAAAAGTATGAAAATAAGAATTAGAATTTTTTATTTTTTCAAGGTATGTATCTAAATCATACTCTAGTTTCAATTTCATTCAGCAGCTACAGTATAGGTTTTTCTTTGAGGATCTGCACTCATGAAAGAATGTCCTGTTGGATGAACTTTTTCATGTTCAGGACTCTGATGCATTTTGATAAAGGTTTCTTTACTTTCATGTTCAACTAAAATTCGACAGCTTCCATCAGGAGATTTAAGGAATTTTCTGGAGATAAATCCTGGAAAGTTGCATAATACTTTGTTTGATTCAGAGAACCATTTTTTAAAATCTTCTTCTGCCCCTTCTTTTAGTTGAATATCTGCAATCATAACAAACATGATATGGCTAAATTGGTAACCATTTAATTTCTTTTCTAAGATTTCCACTATTAAATTCCAAGAATTAAATATCTACAAGTCAAAAGCAGAACATGTCTGGAGTTAAAATTGATGGTAAGATTATTGCACAATCTGTCAAAGATAGAGTAAAAAATGCGGTCACTGAATTGAAAAATCACGGAATTTCCCCCTGTTTAGCCACAATATTGATTGGGGATGATCCAGCTTCAGCCACATATGTCAGAAACAAACACATTGCATGTGAAGAGGTAGGAATTTCAACTAAAGACCACAAACTGGATGCAAATATCACTCAATCAGAATTAACAAAAATCATTGATGAACTGAATTCAGATAATTCAGTTCATGGAATTTTAGTTCAACTTCCATTACCAAAACAATTAGACGAGTTTACTACCACATCAAGAATATCACCACTAAAAGATGTAGATGGATTAACTCCCCATAATGCAGGTCTTCTTGCAATGAAAAAAGCAGCATTGATAGCTTGCACCCCATCAGGAGTGATGGAGATGTTTGATTATCATGGAATTGATTTAGAGGGAAAAAATGTGCTCTTAATTAACAGAAGTAACCTAGTTGGAAAACCGCTATACCATTTATTGCTAGATAAAAATGCCACAGTGATTACATGTCATTCAAAAACTAAGGATTTAACAGAATTGTGCAAATCTGCAGATATCATTATTACTGCAGTAGGAGACAGAAACAAATTCACTTTAACATCTGAAATGATTAAAGAAGGTGCAGTTGTAATTGATGTGGCAATTTCTAGATTTCAAGAAAAACTAGTAGGAGATTCAGATTACGAAGATATTATTCAAAAGGCATCTTTTGCAACACCAGTTCCAGGGGGAGTAGGTCCCATGACAGTTGCCATGCTATTAAAAAACACAATCACTGCAGCATCATTGAGTACTCAAATTGGAAAATAACCCCGAGAAAGAATCACTTCGAAATCTTCTTTTAGAAAAAAGAGACAATACATCTTTTGATTTGATGAAGATTGCAAGTGAGAAAATCCAAAAAAAATTAAAAAAAATTTATGCATTTAAAAATGCTCAAAAAATTGGCGCATACTATCCCATAGGAAGTGAGATTTTCACTCAAGATATTATTCAGGAATTACTAAGTCAAGGAAAAGAAGTTTTTCTACCAAAAGTAATCGGAGATAAGATGGAGTTTAAAAAAATAAAAGATTTTTCAAGCCTAGAAAAAGGCAGTTTTGACATTATGGAGCCCAAGGATGACTGTCCAGCAGATAATGATCTAGATGTGATTCTAGTACCAACTGTAGGAATTTCTCCAAAAGGAGTACGATTAGGATATGGTCATGGGTATTATGATAAATTTTTGGCAGAAAATAAGATTACAACAATATCTCTAACATTAGAAAAGCAGATTATCAAAAACATTCCAAAATCTGAACATGATATCTTAATTGATTGGATTGTTACTGAAGATAAGATGTTACAGACTCAAAGATAAGAAAGTCCTTTTTGAGCAATATCTTTTCTATAAAATTTCTGAGTCCATGTAATTTTTTCAGTTGCAGCATATGCATTAGTAATTGCAGAGTTTAATGTATCTCCTAGTGCCGTAACTCCCAATACACGTCCTCCATTTGAAAGGATTTTTCCATCAGATTTTTTTGTACCTGCATGAAAAACCATAGCACCATCAGGTATAGAATCAAATCCAGTGATTTCATCATTTTTGGAATAAGATTCAGGATAGCCTTTTGATGCCAAAACAACACAAACAGCAGATTGAGACTTCCATGAGGCTGGAGGTAAAGAAGACAAGTTGCCATCAGTGCTGGCTAAAAAATAATCAAACAAATCAAAATTCATCCTCATAGTAATGGGTTGGCATTCAGGATCACCCATTCGAACATTATATTCCAAAACAAATGGTTTTCCATCACGAATCATAATTCCAGCATACAAAAATCCCTTGAATAAAATCCCCTCAGCTTTCATAGCATGAATTGTTTTTTCAATTATTTGTTCTTGAATTGTGTTGGCAAGAGAATCATTAATTATCGGAGTAGGAGAATATGCACCCATTCCACCAGTGTTAGGGCCTTCATCATTGTCAAAAATTCTCTTATGATCTTGGCTTGATGCCATAGGAATTGCCACATTTCCGTCTGAGAGAGCAATGTATGAGGCTTCAATTCCATCAATTCTCTCTTCAATAATTATTCTATTCCCAGCATCGCCAAATGTCTTTTTAACCAGAATGGTTTGGATTGCAGAAATTGCTTCATCAATGCTATTACAAACAATTACTCCCTTTCCAGCTGCCAATCCATCAGCTTTTACAACTACATTGTAATCAAGTGATTTGACATACTCTATTGCTTTTTGAGCATCTTCAAATATTTCAAAACGAGCAGTTGGAATATGATTTCTTTTCATGAAATCTTTTGCCCAAATTTTACTTGATTCAAGCTGTGCTGCCTTCTGAGTAGGTCCAAAAATTTTGAGATTTTTTTGGGTAAATCTATCAACAATTCCTGCTGCAAGTGGATCCTCAGGACCGACCACAGTAAAACAATTATTTTTTTGAGCAAAGACTGCCAACCCCTCTAAATCATTAACATCTATCGGCACATTGTTTAGAGTTCCACCATTACCTGGGGCAGTAAAAACAGTGTCAACTTTAGGACTCTGAGATAATTTCCAAGATAGTGCATGTTCACGACCCCCAGAACCAACAACTAATACATTTACCAACAAAAATTATCTTTTACCCAATTATATAATCCAAGTCTCAAAGAATCAATTTAGCTTTATAATGGCACAAACATATCAAAATCCAGATGGATCTTTCAACAAAATTTGATGCAAAAGCAATAGAATCTCAAGTGAAAGAGTACATCAAAACTATAGATTTAGAAAAGCAGATTTTTGCCTCAGACAAACCCGAAAAAATTCGATTTATTGAAGGGCCGCCAACTATGAATGGAATTCCACATGCAGGTCATCTTCGAGGAAGAGTGATCAAAGATCTGTCGTACAGATTCAATACATTACAAGGTAAAAAAATTGAATTTAATGGAGGCTGGGATACACAGGGACTCCCAGTAGAATTACAGGTAGAAAAAGAGCTTGGGGTTTCAGGTGGAAAAACAGAGGCTATCAAAGAATTTGGGATAGAGCGAATTGTTTCTGAATGTAAAAAAGTTGTAGAAAAATTCAATAAAACATGGGTAGAAGTTGACGATTTACTTGGAATGTCATTTAATCATGAAAAAGCATATTGGACTTTTCGAGATGAATTTATTGAAAGAGAATGGCAAGTTCTCAAAAAAGCATATGAGAATAAAATTTTAGAAGAAGACTTTACTGTAATTGCATATTGTCCCAGTTGCCAAACATCACTTAGTCATGCAGAAGTTAACCAAGGCTATGAAGAAGTCAAAGATCCATCATTATACTATAAAGTGAAACTAGTAGATGAAGATGCTTTTTTGATTGTTTGGACTACAATGCCATTTACACTTGTGACTGATGCAATGGTAGGATTACAACCAGAAGAAAATTATGCATATGTTAAAGTTGAAAATGAATTATGGGTAATTGGAAAAACCAGATTAGAAGAATTAATGCAGGAATTAAAAATTGAGAAATACAAAATTGAAAAGATAGTAAAAGGTTCAGAGTTTGAAGGAAAAAAATACATTCACCCATTACTGGATTTAATTCCAGAGTTAGATGAAATCTCAAAATTAGATAATTATCATGTTGCAGTGTCTGAGACGTTTGTTGATGCAAGTACGGGTAGTGGATTAGTGCACCTATCCCCAGCAAATGGTGAGGAGGATATTAAAATTGCAAATAAAAGAAAAGTGAAAATTTTTAGTCCAATTAATGATGAAGTAAAATTTACAGAAAAAGCAGGGAAATACCAAGGGATGTTTGTAAGAGACGCAGACAGACCAATAGTTGAGGATCTCAAAGAGCATAATGCCCTAGTTAAGATAGGTAAAATTAAACACAAATATCCGCTTTGCTGGAGATCACACCATCCGATTGTCTGGCTTGCAAGAAGGGGCTGGTTCTACAAATTAGATAGATTAGAAAACAAAGCAATAGATGCTGCTGAAAGTGT
>JABDOO010000047.1 GCA_013043295.1 Candidatus Nitrosopumilus sp. | reverse complement strand
AAAAAAGACTTAAGTTTTATTATTTTTCAAATTAAATATCATTGTCACAAGAAACATCTGTTAAAGATAGATTAGATGAAATATTCAGTCTACAGAAAGGTCTTTCTGAAATGATGAAATTGGACAGGTATCCAAAAGATTCTGAAGGAAGGGTTTCTGCATTATGTACAGCAATTATGCATGAAGCAGTAGAATTACAGAGAACAACAAACTGGAAATGGTGGAAGACGCCCGTTGAATTTAACGAGGCTGAGGCAAGAGAGGAATTAATTGATATTTGGCATTTTGTTGTACAAGCATCCCTTGAGCTAAAATTAACTCCAGATGATATTTTAGATGAATACAAAAAGAAGAATGAAATTAATCGTGAAAGACAACGAAATGGATATTAAAAAATTCTAGATTTTTTTATAACTGATTCAAGTTTGGTTTCATTGATCAAATTTACAAGATGAACATTTTCTTGAAAATATTTTATTTCTGATTTAGATACGGTAAGATATGGATCTGGACTAGTAGAATTAATTATTCTATTATTTTGATCAATTCCATTTTGATGTAATTGAAATAAAGAATGGCCAGATTTGTGTCCCCAAACCTCTTTTCCACAAACTATAATGGTTTTAACATTTGGATTTTTGTTTACATATTTGATAATAGAATCAATTCCTTTGTTTTCTGAAAGAAGACGACCTACAATAGAGATTTTATTAATAATTTCAGAATTTGCAAAATTTTTGAGTAAATCTATGCTTGAGAGAGTGCAAATTGCTATGGAAGAGCCAGCATTTCCAAGGTAATATTCTTCATTAATGGGTAAAATGGCTTTGCAGAGTTCTCCAATTGCCTCACCTATTGCATTCACAATATTTCACGCATAGTTTTTGCAATAAATTCAATATTTTTTTGAGTTACATTTGGATGAATTGGTAATGATAGTACATGTGAAGATGCCCAGTCGGTTATTGGAAGTTTTGTTTTAAGTTTGTAAAATGGAGTTTTGTGAACTGGAGTTGGATAATATGATGCAGCACCAATTCCTTTATTATTTAATTTTTTTAAAAGTTTATCTCGTTTATCAGTTGAAATTGTGTAAAGATACCAATTTACATTTTCATTTTTTCTTTCTTTAGGTAACGTAATTTTAAGATCAGATATTAAATTTGATAAAAGTTTAGCATTATTTTTTCTTGACTTTAAAAATTTAGGAAGTTTTTTCATTTGAACTGATGCTATTGCTGCATTTATTTCAGGCAATCTCAAATTTAATCCAAACACCCTAGTATCATACCCTTTAACCATTCCATGATTTCGAATCATCAATAGTTTATCTCTAAGTTTTTTATTATTAGTTACAACAAATCCACCCTCACCGGCAGTCATAACTTTAGCAGGATACATACTAAAACATCCCATTTCAAAGAAAGTTCCAGTATGTTTTCTTTTATACATAGAACCTAATGATTGTGCAGAATCTTCAATGATAGGAATATTATATTTTTTAGAAATTTCAGATAATTTTTCAATATTTGCAACATTTCCATAAAGATGAACTGGGATTATAGCACGAGTTTTTTTAGTGATTTTCTTTTCTAAATCAACTGGATCAATAGTGAAATTTTCTTTTATTATATCTACAAAAACAGGCTTAGCTCCAGTAGAAACTACTGCATTTGCAGTAGCCACAAATGTAAATGAAGGTACCAAAACTTCATCTCCTTTTTTGATATCCAATGCATAAAGGGCTGCCTGTAATGCAGCAGTACCTGAATTGACTGCTATGGCATATTTTGAATTTACAAAAGATGAAGCAGATTTTTCAAAATCTTGTACATATTTTCCTCCCAAATTTGCAGCAGATGTTAAAGCGCCATTTTTCAAAATAGATGTGACTACATCTATCTCTTCCTTGCCTACTATGGGAATGTTAATGGCAATTTTCAATATTATTCCTGTTTATAACTAGTCTATAAATCTCAGGAAAGAAACATGAATTTTTATATTTCAAAATTTGGCAAACGGCATCATGAAACCTCGTCATTTAGAAAAAACAGATTCAGGCTACAAAGTATATCTATACATTTTCTATATTTGCGGTTTCATAATGTTATCATCACTAGTTTTTGGTGTGTATGTTACCATGATAGAGTGGATAGAAAATGGGACTTATGTAATGGGAGAAGCAATTCACAATACAACAATTCCTTTTGAAAATTTTGCGAGAGTATCAACTTGGATATTTTTCTCTACAATAATTGGTTGGTACTGTGTTTCAAGAATTGGTTGGAGAAGAACCGCAGGGGAGAAGATTGTTGGGACAAAGATGGCACTACTTCAATTAATGCTATTAGGTTTTTCAATTATTACACTCTATGAGGTATTATACAATTTCACTGTATTAAATGCACAAATGACTGCAGGTATAATTGATGGAATGGTTCCGGATATTGATAAATTGTCAGTTGCATATCCAGATCCAGATAGACCATGGAATCTAGTTTTTGCAACCAAAGTTTTTCTTGCTGCATTTATTATTAGCACTCATGCATTTTATCTCAGTATAAAACCTAGAAAAAGTTTAGATGAATAAGAAGTTTTAAAAAAACTATTTCTACTTTGTATGAATTATAGATATATGGGATTATTTGGTTCTAGTAAAAATGAATTAAAATGCAAAAAATGCGGAACAGTATTACCTGACTCGGATAGGTTAAAAAAACATCAGGAAAAAGCCCATAATAAGAAAAAAGAAAAATGCAGAGCTTGTGGAGCTGAGTTTGATTATTCTGAAGAATTAAGAAAACACAAAAAGAATTGTAAGTAAAATTTATTCAGATAATCCAGATTCATATTTTGGTTGTCTTTTCAAAGCTTTTTCAATAGATTCTAAATTTTTTAGTTCATTTTTTGAATTTAGAGTTAGAGCTTGTATCATTTCTGAGCCTAATTGGACTGATTGTTCAGGTAATGTTTCAAGAAATTTTTCAAGACCTTTTTTATAATTTTGAATTAATTCTAATCCTTCTTCAAGAGTCATAGACACTGTAAAGATATCCTCCTATATTCAAAGCTTCCAAGTTCAAATAAATTTTTTAAATAACTTTATACGTTTACTACTCAAAAGTTGTTTTGATTTGGATATTTTAGAAAAAGTAGATTTGATTCAAAGACCTCCCACTGAAGAAATTGTTACACAAGAAGAGTTGGTTGAATTATTTAAAACAAATTCATCACCAAATCATTACATTGGTTTAGAAATTTCTGGTTTTTTACATCTTGGTAGTCTAATTAGTACAGGTTTCAAAATTAATGATTTTGTCAAAGCTGGTGTTAAATGTAAAATATTTCTAGCAGATTGGCATACTCTGATTAATGATAAACTAGGTGGAGATTGGGAAACAATTGCCAAAGTTTCAAAATATTATCAAGATGCTTTCAAATTAGTTTGTCCTGATGCAGAAATCATTTTAGGTTCAAAACTTTATGAAGAAAAAACAGAGTATTGGTCAGAACTTGTCAAATTTACAAAGCACATGTCGATTGCTAGAACAATGAGAACTCTAACAATAATGGGAAGATCAGAAGATGATAAAAAAATTGATGTGGCAAAGTTGCTTTATCCTGCTATGCAAGCAGTTGATATCCATTCTTTAGATGTAGATATAGCACATGCAGGAATGGATCAAAGAAAGATCCACATGTTAGTGAGAGAAATATTTCCAAAAATGAAATGGAAAGTTCCTGTTGCTGTTCATCACAAATTATTACCTGGACTTTCAAAGCCTGCTGATACAAGTAATGACAAGATTTTAGGAAAAATGAGTAAATCAGATCCAAATTCAGGTGTATTTATTCATAATACTGATGATGAAATAAAGAAGAAAATCAGTAAAGCTTGGTGTGAAGAAGCAAATATTCAAAACAACCCACTATTGGAAATTTCTCGAACTGTAATCTTTCATGAGTTTAATGAGATGAAAGTGGAAAGACCAGAAAAATTTGGAGGTAATGTCACCTATACAGATTATAATCAATTAGAAATAGATTTTGCTGAAAACAAATTGCATCCAGGGGATTTGAAACAAACTGTTGGGAGTTATTTAGTTAAAGTAGTTTCTCCGATTAGAGAAAAATTAAATCTCAGTGAAGAACTAACAGAAGCAATTAAGAAAAGCTTTTAGACTTTTAGATTAGGATTTGTTTGTTCTTCTAAATTATATTTTGATTTGTATCCCCTTGGATTAATCATCAAGTCTTTGTAAGTATATGTCGATGAATTACCTATGATTACAGTACTAATCATGCCTAATTGTTCAGAATGATTCGGTAAATTTTCCAAATCAGTCATTACAATAGTCTGGGATTCTCTAAATGCTCCCATTATGATTGCAACAGGTGTGGTAGGTTTTCTATATTTTAAAAGAACTTTTCTTGTATCTTGTAATTGATGTATTCTCTTTTTACTAGCTGGATTGTAAATGACAATTACAAAATCACCTTGTGCAGCTGCTTCAACTCTTTTTGAAATAACCTCCCATGGAACTAACAAATCACTCATACTAACAACTGCAAAATCAGTCATTAAGGGTGAACCAACGATTGATGCACATGAATTAAGTGCCGATACACCTGGAACAATTTCAACTTTAAGATCATCTTTAGGATTCCATCCAGATTCTGCAAGTGTTTCATAGATTAAACCAGCCATCCCATAAATTCCAGGATCGCCACTTGAAACAAGTGAAACTATTTTTCCAGATTTAGCAAGATCAATACATTGATGAGCCCTCTCAACTTCTTGAGTCATTGCATAGCGATGAACAGTTTTACCCTCAATCAAATCCTGAACTAAGTTTACATAAGTTTCATATCCTACAATGGTATCACTTTCACCAATTACTTCTTTTGCTCGAAAAGTCATATGATCATGGTGACCAGGGCCAACACCAACAATGTAGAGTTTACCAGTCAATTTTAAAAGAAATATTTTTCCAAGTAATTTATCCGTTTACTGAACTTTATTGGAATGGATCTATGAATGGACAATTAACTATATGATCACTGTTAGTTGGTCGGGCAATACTTACTGATAGTAATCCATCTGTTTTAAAAGAGTCAATATCTGACTTGGTTTCTAAAATTTTTGCAGATTCTTCATTGTTCCATTCAACTAGATAAATTCTCCACATTGGACTATAATTGGCATCACCAAGAGAAGCTCCTGCAATTCCCGCCTGAAATCCTAATGGGCCAGAACCAATAATTCCATTTTTGAATTGGAAAAGATCAACTGCACCTGAATGAGCAATTAAGTTTGCAGAACTTGGAGATGAAACAACTCCCATGGTTTTTGCAGGTGTTGATGGAGTAGCATCAGTTACAATATAGTAGATTGTTCTCCCATCTGGTCCCCATCCCCTATGTGCCACAAAAGTTACAGTCATTTCTTCTTGATTAATCTCAGTAATTTGACCACCACCATACGACATTTCATCAGTAATTTCTTTATCAGAGCGAACGGTTAGTTGTCCATCAGGCCACATAATTTGTGGTGTATTAAGTACAATTCCTGTTTCATTAAACTTAATTCTGCCGCCCTCTTCTGCTGCAATTATTTCTTCTGCAGATTTAAATTCAATTTCTTTCTGACCAACTTTCCATGTAACTTCAATTACAGAATTCAAAGCACTATACTTTGATTCTTGTGATGGAGTACTAGAGAAAACTTCATTTTGGAATCCATAAATTCCATCACCCTTTACTCCGTTTTTAAAAATGAATAATTTTTGGAGAGCGTTTTCTGGAACATTAGCAATTACAGGGGCAAGTTCTACTTTCCATTCTTGTTTATCTGAAATTATTTTTGCATAATCTTCATCACTACCATCAGTTATAATGTAAAAAACAGGTTTTCCTTCATAGATTCCCTCATGCATTGGAATTGTAGCAGGAACATTTGTTCTTGATAGTAACATTGATGGTTTTTCTTTTTCTAATTCAATTTTTTGCATTATTACTTCTGTAGGTTGTCCTCGAATCCAACCATCAACACTTACAGTAGAAGTAAATTCTTTTGAATTAGGAGAATGTAATGCAAGTGCAGCACCCGTAAACTCAAACGAACCAGATTTTTCTTGCAAGTCAATTAAAGATAATCCATAAACAGTTTTTCCATCTACACTCCACGTAGGTTGCCCTTTTGATTCCTGAGAATTAATTTCATGTAAAACTACAATCTGCACAGGCTCACTTGAGGTAAATGTCATTGAGCCATCATAGATTGTTCCTTGATTTGGAGATAGAATAAGTGCTAACTGATGATTCTCATGTCCTTGTCCTGGATCTTGAGAGGATGTTATAGTTTGAGTAAAGTGAATTTTTTTCCTGGAACCAGCATCAACAAATTGTTCTGATGTAGAAGATACAAAAATTATACCTACAGCAAAAATTCCAATAATTATTAGAGCTGAAAGTTTTTTCAATAAATAATCTTGATGTTGTTCCCTTAAATTATTTTGTCTTAATTGATTTTGTCTAGTGCAAATTCATTATGTAAAGCTCTTACAGCTGCATTTGTATCAGAATTTTTCACAACAAATGCAAGATTTAGTTCAGATGAACCCTGAGTTATCATTGATACATTTACTTTGTTTTTCTCAATTGCACCAAAAACTTTTGAGGCAACCCCAACGGTTCCTCTCATTCCTGAACCAATTAATGCAATAATTGCTACATTTGTAGTGACTTCTAGTTTTTTAATTATTTTACCTAACAATTCTAATTCTAATGCACTAACTGCTTTGTCGAGATCAGCATTCTTAACTACAATTGTTATACTTGATTCAGAAGGATTTTGAGAAATCATCATTACGTTGATTCCAGCCTTTGCTAATGTTGCAAATATTTTTGCTGCAGTACCAGGGGTTCCAACCATACTACCGCCCTGAACATCGATTAATCCATTATTTTTGACATTACTTACACATTTTACAGTATTTTTTACAGCAGCAGAAGTAGATGCAGTAACCAAAGTTCCCTCATTTTTGATGTTAAATGAATTTCTAATTTTCATTGGGATTTTCTTTGTAATTAGAGGCTCAAAAGTTCGTGGATGTATTTGCTTTGCACCAAATAGAGCCATTTCAATTGCCTCAATGTATGATACCTCTTTGAGTAATTTTGCATTTTTTACAATCTTAGGATCAGCAGTCATTAGTCCATCAACATCACTCATTAACCAAATTTCATCTGCCTTTATGCAAGAACCAATAATTGTAGCAGAATAGTCTGATCCCCCTCTTCCAAAAGTTGTTACATGACCATGTTGATCAGCTCCTACAAATCCTCCTACAACAGGAATTGTTTTTTTGGAAAACAGTTCATCTACTGTCTTTGATACACGTAAACGTGTTGTATCAATGAGTGGTTTAGATTCACCAAAATTAGAATCAGTAACAATTCCTACTTCTTTTCCTGTCAAAGGAATTGATTTTTTTCCTGAATCATTAATTGCAGATGAAACTAATTTTATTGAAAGTCTTTCTCCAAATGAAAACAGATAATCCATTGTTCTAGGTGTAACTTCACCAAGCAACACCATTCCATCAATTAATGCAACAAGCTCATTAAAGTCTTGATCATATTTTGCAAGTAATTTTTTTCTAACATCAGATTTTTTAATTGTCTGCTTTGCCAATTGCTTATGTCTATTGGTGATTTTTGATGCTAGCTGTTCAGCTTTTGATTTATTTTCTTTTTTAATTGATTCTGAAATTTCTATAAGATCATCAGTAGTTCCACTAGTTGCAGAACACACTACTACAATCTTATGCTTCTTTGATAATTCGTTTAGGTGTTTAGCAATTAATTGAATATCTTTTGCAGCAGATATTGATGTTCCACCATATTTTATTACAAGTCTCAATTCAAAATACCTGAACTAGTCAATCTTTAAATGCTTTAACTTTCGACGCGTGGAGCCAAGTAAAAGTGGATTCTACCAATATTTGCTACTTTAAATTCAATTCTAAGAGGTTTTGCGCTTGAAAACTCACATGTTATTGAGCCTGCATTAGAGCCTACAGCTTTTACAACTGGATTCAAATATTCCAGGCTGTAAGTACCCTCGCTATCTTCTGAAGAAGAAATTTCTTCAATTTCTTTATCATCTTTGTCTAACTCAATTACAACTTCACCTGAATCTCCTTTTCCTGAGAAATCACCTTTACTATCAGAAGTATGCATTGTAAGATAATCAGATACTACCTGAACATCTCCAAGGATTTTATCAAATTTTGAAGAAGTCAAAATAATTTTTGAATCATATGGAATTTTAGGTAATGGTGTATCAGTTGCAGAGCTTTCAATTAAACGCATCTTGTATTTTTTATTTTTACCAACTGTAACAAGTAGCATGTTTTGATCAGAGATACTAATTTCTATACTATCTTTTTTGTCTGCTCTTTTGATTAATTTTGAAAATTCATCAATTCTAACTCCAAATTTAATATCACTATCACATTCATATTTTTCAAAAGCAGAATTTGGCCAAGAGATATCAATCAGAGCTACATGTGATGGATCCATTCCTCTAAAGGTAATTCCTTCTGCTGTTGCAACAAATGTTGCTTCTTCTACAAGTGTGGATATTGCAGATATGATAGCCTTTAGATCATCTGATCCACTTGTTTTTGCTCCAAAAGTCAAATCAATTTTCTTCTCTCTAAGTACAAGTTAAACGTTATGTGTAATCACGCCAGGTGTACTTGCATTTTTGACATCTATAGAATCTAGTTGTAGGTTCATCAGCACTTCTAGTTTGAAACATCCAACCAACAGCTTCATCATGTCCACATTTTTCACAGTCAATTTTTACTGTTGGGTTTGTATCTTCTCCTTCATTTCCTTCAAAAGCAAGTAATGAAAAATCTGGTTCTTCTTCAGTAATTTTTTTTGTTGGTTTTGCTTCTCCCCCTTCAGTATATCCGCATTTAGAACATTGAAGGCCAGAACCATTATTTTTTAATTTGACCTCACATTTGGGGCAAAACTTCAATTCTAGTTTACCTTAATTTTAGAATTGAATAGTTGTTTGAACTCTTCACCCATTTTGATCGCAGAGTCTGTTGCTTTTTTGATTTCACCTAGTGGTTTTGAACTAGAATTAATTCTCATCCAACATTCATTGGTAAGAGGATGTTTAACAATTACACCTGCAAAATCAATATTTGATGCTTTTAGGAGTTCATGTTGAATTATGTACAATATTCCAATATCCGTTTCAGTGATAGAAAGGCTGATTTCTTTGGGTTCAGAACTGATCACTTGTGCGTTCATGTATTCAGAAAAAGCACTTATTGCGGATATAAATCATTATGAGCGGTAACAATGGGTGAAAGTAAGATTTCTGCTATAGAATTAGTAAAATCCAAGGATGAATACTCTTCTGATGAGAATATAGAGATAAACGTCCAGTTTTCTGTTGAAGGAGACATTAGAAATTCCTTCAATGAGGCTAATTGGACCAAAGCCTACAACAATAACGACGTATCATTCAAAATGAAATATGGCATAAAATTGACATCTGGAGGGTTTAGGAAGAAGGAATTGGGAAGAACTATTGACACATACAGAAAAGCATCAATTTTTTGGACTAGGAATCCAAAATTAGTCAATCCTATGAAAGATAGACGAATTTGGGTGCAGGTAGCCAAAAATTTTGAGCCATTTATCAGACTTACAGAAGAAGAGGTTAGAGAGGAATTGTTTGATTTTAATGAAAAATTTGTATTCAAAGCATCTGATTTAGGAACAGGAAAACACAAAATCAGTGCTGAGGCTTTTGCATCCTGGCAAAAACATGATTTTACAGAAACTGGCAGTGTGAAAAACAGTTCAAGCGAAATTGAAGTTTCCATCAATTAGGGATATAAGGAACTTTTTTGGGTAATCATTAATGGCAAAATACGATGGTCTGTTAGGACAACCAATACTTGAAGTTGAAGAACCTGATAAAGAAGGAGGAATTACCTTTATCTTCAAAGATAACAGGTTTATGTTCATTAAAGCAGTAGATGGTAAAATTGAGACCGTATCAATTCCAGAATAGGTGAAATGAATGGAAAAATTTGATGCAATTAAAATGTTAGAACTTGTAAAAGTAGAAGATCCTGATTCAGACGGTGGATTGACTTTATTCTTTCAAGAAGATAAAACCTTGAAGATTAAAGTCGTTGATGGAAAATTAGTTTCAGAATTTGTTTAAACTAATTTCTTACATGTTTTTCATAAAATGATATAGCTAGTTCTTGTACTTCAGATTGAATTGAACCGGGTCTTTCATCTCGAATTTTTTTAATAGCATCTTGTGCTGAAAATTTTTTGTATTTGATGAAATAACATGCAAGTATTGTTCCAGCTCTTCCCATTCCAGCTGCACAATGAACCATCACTGCTTGATCACTGTTAATTTGTTCATGTATAAAATCTACAGCAGAATCAATCCTATCCATATCAGGAGCTGTCAGATCAGGAGTTGGTACATGTAGATAGCCAATATTTTTTACCCAATCATCTGGTAGTGCCTGTTCAGTCATGGTAACGATAGATTGTACTCCTTGATTTAGTAGCCAATCAAATTCATCAGAACTAGTTGGAATACCAGAGCCTGCTAATTTTTCTTCAATTAACCAGGAAAAGTTTGTGGGTTTTTTAGTAATTTTTCCATGAACTTTTCTCCAAATATTTCCAGGCTTACTCATATTGGATTATGATTTATTCAGTATTTTTAGTATTACTTATTTGGTTATGAGTAGATTATGAAGCAATTGCTCTTACAGGAGAGCCTGTTGCATCTTTTAGCTTTAATGGAAGTATTGTAAAATCAAATTCTTTAGATTTGATTTTGTTCAAGTTTGTCAAATTTTCTACAATCAAAATATTATTTTTTGATAAAATATGATGGACTCTGAATGATTCATCTCCTCCAAGATCAATACTTGGGGAGTCTATGCCAACTAGATTGACTTTTTTTGATGTAAGATATTTTGCAGAAGATTTGTCTAGTCCAGGATTTTCTGTAAAATAATTTTTCTTTTTTAGGTTTTTTTGCCATTCTGTATAGAAAAATACTGAGGAATGATTGGGAATTTTTCCATTCTTTTTTTCAAATAATATGATATCTGATTTTGTTATTGGGGAATTCTTTGTTTTTTTGAGTTTTATGAGAATTGCTTTGCCGACAAGTCGCTCTAATGGAATCTGATGGATTTTTAGTCCGTTTTTGACAAAATGATATGGTGCATCAATATGTGTACCAGTATGTGAGCTAAGGAATAGCAGTTCAAGGTTGTAACCATCTTTTTTGATATCTGACCAACCAATGAATTGTGGAGTTGGGGAACCTGGAAAACTTGGAATGGATTCTGATACAGTAAGTGACAGATCTATTGGTTTCACATCAACAAATTGTATTGGGGATTAATCAGTTTTCAAATAATGAAAGGTTAAATACTGTTTGATGAAAAAACCCCTTGTGCCTACAGCATATGTTCTATTGAATTCTGATTTAGGATCAGATGAATCTATTATCAACGAAGTAAAGCAAATACTTGCTGAAGAACAAATCAAGTATGAAGTTCAGGGTGTCTATGGAGTTTATGACATAGTTTTGAAATTGACTTCAGATGATTCTGAAAAATTGCGTGCAATTATCACCAACAAAGTCAGAAAAATAAGCAAAGTTCAATCAACTCTTACTATGATGGTAATAGAAGAGCAAGAAGATCTATAGTTTCTTTATTGCATCAATTACCTGTAAAATCTGATTTTCAGTATTGAAAAAGTGAGGAGACGCTCGGATTATTTTTGTATCCATAATTTCTCTGACAGCTAAGATGATATTTTGTTTTTCAAGTTTGTCAACAACATCTTGTGATTCTAATCCTTTGATGTTAAAAGATACAATGCTAGTTCTCTCATTTTGATTATCAGGGCCATACAAGATAATATTTGGAATTTTTGTTAATTCTTCTCTCAAAAGATTAGAGAGATGTTTATTTTTTTCACGAATATTATTCATTCCAAAATTAAGCATATAGTTTACTGATGATTCTAGACCAACAATTCCTACATAATTTCTAAAACCAGTTTGGAATTTGTCTGGTAATTCTTTGAAAGCTAATTTTGAATCATCATAAATAATTGCTGATTCACCACCAATAGTTTTGGGCTCTAATAATGCACTAGATTTTCGATTGCAGTAGAATAATCCTGTACCCATTGGACCACATAGCCACTTTGAGCCGTTAAAAGACATAAAATCACATTTAATTTTTGAGACATCAATATCTCCAATACATCCGATTGTTTGTGCACTATCAAGAAAGAAAGGAACTTGATCTGTAATTTTTCCTACTTCTTCTACTGGTAAAATTGAACCAGTGTTATACAGAGCATGACTTAGAGCGACTAACTTTGTATTTTTATCAATTGATGATTGCAAATCATCTAATTTAAAAAATCCATTGTCATCAATAGGTAAATTCCTAATTGAAATTTTTTCTTGTAATTTAATCCAAGGGTAGAGATTTGAATGGTGTTCGTGTTTCATTCCACGAATTATCATGTTAGAATTACTATCAAAGGATAATCCATTTGCTACAAAATTGATTCCATCAGTAGTACTTTGTGTAAGTACAACTTCATCAGGCTGACAAGCAATTATTTTTGCGATAATTTTTCTCACGTTTTGCAGTTTTTCAGTAATAAAAGGTTCAGAATCTTTTGAATCCGGACCAATAGAATTGTAAGTCACTAGAAATTCTTGCATGGCTTGAATACTCTGAGTAGGCATTAGAGACACAGATGCATTGTTTAGATAGATTTTATCAGATGTTGGAAAGTCATGTGAAATATCTTTTGAGACTAAATTCATTATTATATCTGTAAAATCTTAAAGTGGTGTTGGATAAAAATCCTGAGCAAATTATAGATAAAGACATTTCAGGAATTCAAATAAAATTTGAGCAAAACAATCCCAACATAGTTTTATGTTCAAAACCTTTCCATAAGATGGAATTTCTGGATAAACTAATCAGTTCAACTGAGGAGCCAATAATCTATGTTGATATGGATTTACTTTACAGCGGATATGTTGCATCTGAAATGATTCAAAAAAAAGATAATCTGACAATTTTTTGTCCGGATAAAACAGATTGGGAAAAGAAATTATCAGAAATTATTTGCAAAATATCTAATGAAAGATTTTTGGTAATCATTGACTCTTTTAATGGAATGAATAATTTGTTTGATGATTTAGAATCTGCCAGATTCATCAATTCCTGTATAATGCTACTATCATCAATTGGGAATTATACAAAATCATCAGTTTTGATTACTGGAATGGCAAGAAAAAAAGATGATAAAGATTGGGTTCTATCTCCTGGGGGTAGACATATCATAAAGTCAGAAAAAACTGGAGTTTATTATCTAAAAAAGAATCAAAATGATTTGATAATCAGTTCATTGAATAATTCAGGCATAGATTAAGAAAGTAGATTTGTTTTGTGTAGCGATCAGAATTTCAAACGGCGTTATAAAATTTGAAACGGCGTTATAAGACGATTTTTTTAGGCAAATTATATTAAGACCAAATCAAGAATTAATTTTGTTATGCCAGTAGGAATTATTCCAGACATCAGCGAACAAATGTGTATCGGATGCGCACTATGTGTAGAAATCTGTACCACACTTGGACCAGATGTCCTTAGAGTAAAACCAGTTGAAGGCTGGAAGAGAGGTAAAGCATTTGTCTTCTACCCTGAAAGATGTATTTCTGATGGTGCATGCATCGGTGTATGCCCAACAAAAGCAATCTTTTGGATGAGACCAATGGACTTTACAGTTGGACAACCAGTTCCACTCTACAAGAACTCAGTCTTCGTCAAAGGTTGGACTGAATTAATCGATTAGATTAGTTCATCAATTTTTAATTTCTTTTTATTATTTTAGATTTTAACAGCAGCTGATGTTTCATCTTGGATTTTTGGTTTTTTCTTTAACCAAAGCATTGCAATTAGAAACATTACACCTGGAATGAGAATGATCAATAGCATTAACTCATAATAAGTCGATAGTCTTTGAGCTGGTTTTGTGTGATAGGTTTCATGGGATGTTTTTTCAGGGTTATCATAAACGGCTGTGGTAAAATCAACAGAACGTACTTCCTTATTTTGAACATTTCCAGATACAGTAACACTCTCCTCAGCAAAAACCGAAGGCGAATGAATTCCTTCAATTCTCACAATTATAGAACCTGCATCACTGAATACAAAATTTCTATAATCACCACCAATCTGACTTAGTCCTTCATCTCTGAGAATTTCTTTTCCATTTTGAAATATTACAAAATTGTATTTCATACTTGCAAGATTAGAATTTGTTTGTGGATCATAGAATTGATAAACAAATTGTATTTTTTCATGTGTCTTGATAACTTGTGGTTCCCATGTTAGATTAACTTCAATGTTTCCATCTGGAGTATATTGCAATAGTGGAAACTCTAATTTTTTACCGGTTGCATCATGAGGGTAATCAGGAATTTCTTTTTCAACAATTAAAATTCCTTCCATCCAAGGATGAATTGTACAATAATAAGAAAACGTACCAGATTCTTCAAATTTGTATGACCATGATTCGCCCGGCATGAAGCGGCCACTATCAAAAATTCCATTGGGCTGTCCAAAATTATCACTCATCCAACCAAATCTTCCCGAACCTTCTCCACTAGTTACTGTATGACCTTCTTTGTCATCATTATACCAAGTGACGGTATCACCTACGGTGACAAATATTTGAGGAGGATCATACCATACCTCTGCTACTGTATTTAATTCAGGATTGTATGCCCCTAGAGGAATATCAATGATATATTCTTCAGCAAAAACTAACGAGATAGGGGCTAAAAGAAGAAAAATTGAAGAAAATAGTAATAATTTCATATTTTAAAAATCATTTTCTAGATAATTAAATACTTTAGATAATTTTCATTGTTGCAAGTAATTATCAAGTTAAAGAATAACTCTAAGCATAATATACCAAAGAAGAGTTGATATTTGCACATAACAAACAATGAACAAAAATGGCATTTTCAATTAATCTTGGTAAAAAGCTAATTTTCTTAGTTTTGATCGTGTCTGTTGTTACGATAACAATAACTGGTTTTCTTAGTTTCAACTATGCTGATCAGATTCTAGATAAAAGAACAGGAGAGCAATTATTGGGAGAATCAACTGCAAGAGGGGAAACTTTGAGATTAATTTTTGAATCACGTATTGAGCAAAATAATATTCTTGCAAGTGATCCTATGATCAAATTATTGGTATCAAATATGAATCAGATTCCTGAAAATCAGTTAAAGGAAATTAAAGAAGAAAATAGAAGAGATTTTCTAATTCAAGTTCAAGCATTCCAAGAGTTGATTGGATATTCTATAGGATTTGAGGATACAAAAATTATTGGTAAGAATGGTAAAGTGTTCTTTTCATTAACTGGTATTTTGAATGAAAATTATGCTGAAGATGTATTTTTTCAAAGAGGATTAAAAGAATCTTTTATCGAATTTGAACCTTCAGAATTTGGTAAAAAAATGATTGTAGTGTCTCCAATTTTTGCTGATAACAAAAAAGGAGATGGACCAATTGGGGTCATTATTTCAAAGATGAGAACTTCTGCTATTGACAATATTTTACTTAACAAAAGTTGGTTAGGGGAAACAGGTGAAGTGTATATTGTAAATAATGAGTCACTAATGTTATCTAAATCCAGATTTTTAGATGATGTAATATTCAAGCAGCAAGTTGACACTTTTGCTGTTCAGAAGTGTTTTGGTAATGGTGAGGAATTTTTAGGATTTTATCAGGACTATAGAAATGTAACAATATACGGATCATCGTATTGTGCTGATGATTTAGGCATAGTATTGCTGGTAGAGATGGATGAAGAGGAAGTAAAGAGGCCAATTGATATACTTCAGGAAAGAATTCTTGAAACTGGAATTATTATTTCGATAGGGATGGTAATTGCTGCTTTTCTAATATCCAAATCACTCTCAAGACCACTACTAAAATTAAAAAATGCAGCAAATCAAATTGCAAACGGTGATTTTGGAGTAAGAACCAACATTACTACTAGTGATGAAATTGGAGAAGTATCCAATGCATTTGATTCAATGGCACAAAAGTTACAGGAATCATTAATCGAGATTAAAGAAAAAGAGGAAGTGATTAAACAACAAGAAGAGATTCTGTTGAAATTTTCTCAACATACTCAAAATGATTGTGTAGGTGTGATTGACATGAAAGACTCTACAAGAATTTCAAGTGAGTTATCTGATGAGAAGGTAACCAAAATGTATGAGATATTTTTGAATTTTATGGCCAAAATTGTACGTAAACACGATGGACAAGTTGTAAAAAATATTGGAGATGCACTGATGTTTAGATTTTCAAATGTTGATCCAAAAAATACTGATGGAATGAAAAATATCTTAGAATGTTGTTTGGAAATGATTGGTTCTCATGATGAATTAAAAAAACAACTGAGTGCAGAAGGTATGCCGGAATTAGATTATAAGATTAGTGCAACATATGGAACTGTAAAAGTAGCTGAAAGTACCACTTCAAATATTTCAGATATTTTTGGACCTACAGTCAATAAATGCTTTAAGATAAATTCACTTTGTCCAAAAAATAGTGTGGTTGTTGGTGATAATCTGTATGAAATTTTGAAAGATTTTGATGAGTATGAATTTACACAAATTTCTTCTGGAGAAATGAAAGAAAAATATGGTTACAGTATTTTTGAAGTTAAAAGAAGGAGTTAGAAAATTTTAGCTTTTTCTGGAAAGAGATTATTGAATTTCGAGGCTAAAATTACAACTATTCGTTATTTTTTTGAGCATCAAGTTTAGCATGAATAAAATCGATAATTTTCAGATAATCTGCTCTTGGTTCTGTACTAATCAGAAATAATTCATTTGAATTAATTGGAATACTAATCATCGAAACTAGCTCATATTCTGTTATTGATGATTTTTCAGAACCTATTTTGTATGCTAAATTTGTATAAAGATCTCTTTTTTGTAAGGCATAATGAATTGACATGTTAATTTCGTCACCTTGTAACATTTTCTCAACATTTTCTTTATGTCCACCTGCGATCATCTCACCTTTACTATTTGCAATACCTGCAAATCTGACTTGTGGATCTAAATCAAGAACTTGTTTTGTTAATTCTTCATAATTACTTGTCATTTTCAACCTCATTAGATTCTTTATTGAAAAGTGTTTCAGATTTTTTCTTGAAAAGTATTTCATCTTTTTCTTGTAACCTATCTGTGTAATCATCCATATCCAACAGGAATTCTTCTTCTTCAGAGTACGCAGATTCAGCATGTTCGCTAATATCTAAACCAATATCTTCTACTTCAGCTGAAACTCGAATTCCAATGGTATGCTTGAGTATTTGCAGTATAATCCATGTTCCTCCAAAGCCCATTGCTGCTGCAATAGCAACACCAACTGCCTGAATCCAAAGTTGATCAGGATTTCCAAATAGTAATCCATCTACACCACCAGGGTTTATTGCAGTACTTGCAAAGATTCCTATTGCAAGTGCACCGACAATTCCTGCAACACCGTGAACAGAACTAACATCTAATGCATCATCGATCTTTAGTTTTTCTTTGAATAATACCACGCCAGAGTATGAGATTACACCTATTGCAATTCCTATAATGAAAGCATGTTCAGCACTAACAAATCCGGAAGCAGGGGTAATTCCAGCAAGACCTGCAATTGCTCCATTAATTGTGGCTACTACAGAAGGTTTGCCAGTTCTAATCCATGAAAGACCTGCCCAAATTAAAGCAGAAACAGATGAAGCCATATGAGTTACAATTACTGTATTACCTGCCACACCACCTGATGCAGATAATGCACTTCCTGCATTGAAACCAAACCAACCTAACCAAAGCAAAGAAGAACCAAGAACAGCTAGTGGAATACTGTGAGGAATCATAATAGCAGGACCATAATTTCGTCGTTTTCCAAGAACTAGAGCTGCAGCTAGCGCTGCCATTCCTACACTTGTATGAATTACGATACCGCCAGCAAAGTCAACTACACCAAGATCTGATAACCAACCTCCTCCCCAAACCCAGTGGACAAGTGGATAATAGATTAGCATTGACCATGCTGCAATGAATATGATAAATGAGCTGAATTTCATTCTTTCAGCAATAGTTCCTGTAAGTAAAAGGGGAGTAATTGCTGCAAACATTAATTGGAATTTAACAAACAAGCACCCGGAATTGTTGGTGCATATTGTTCTAATGGAGCATCTGATGGAACTCCTTTAAGAAATATCCAGTCAAAATTTCCAATTAATCCTTCAGTTGTTTCACCAAATGAAATACTAAATCCAAAAACGAACCACATTACACTCAAAAGTGCCAAACCAAAGAAGATCTGCATAAAAATTGA